>JBFHII010000030.1:0-13091 GCA_041596535.1 Breoghania sp.
ATCTCGGCGATGACGTCGAGCTCCAGCGCCGCGGCGAAGTCGCCCGGAGCGATCTCCGGCCGCTTGGCAACGCCGATCCTGTTGAGCACGAGCTGAGGCGCGACGTCGTTCGGACGCAGCTGCTTGAGCTTGTCGATCAGATTCTTGCAATTGCGCAGGTTCGCCAGATCCGGCTCCGCCACGATGACGATCTCATCGGCGGCGGCCAGGGTGCTCTGGACCCAGCCCGACCACTGGTGCGGGACGTCAAGGACGACGTTCGGAACCCCCTGCCGCATCAGGTCGACCATCTGGGTAAACGGCTCCTCGTCGAAATCGTAGGTCCGGTCGAGCACGGCGGGGGCCGCCAGGATGCTCAGGTGCTCGGTGCATTTGGACAGCAACCGGTCGAGCAGCATGTCGTCGAGACGGTCGGGCGTGGAGATCGCCTCCAGCACTCCTTGCAGCGGGTCCTGGTTGAAATCGAGTCCCGCGGTGCCGAAAGGCAGATCGAGATCGGCGAGGATCACGTCGCTTTCGAAGCTGCGGGCAATTGCCCAGGACACGTTGTGGGCGATCGTCGAGGCGCCGCAGCCGCCCTTTGCGCCGACAAACGCGATGGTCCGGCCAAGCGGATCCTTGCCCGGTTCGCCATACAGGTCACCGACCATGGCGATCACGCCATAGAGCGAGACCGGCGCCACCAGATACTCGCTGACGCCACGACGGATCAGGTCACGGTAGAGCTCGATATCATTGGTGTGGCCGATCACCACGACCTTGGTGCCCGAATCGCAGACTTCCGCGAGTTGCTCGAGATCGTCGCGCAGCGCATCCGCCGAGCCCCGGTTCTCGATAATGATCAGGTTGGGGGTCGGAGCCGAGCGATAGAAATCGATCGCCGCGGCGACACCGCCCATATGCACCTTGGTGTGCGCCTTGCTCATGCGCCGGTCGGCGCCCGCATCCTCGATCACCTGCGCGACATCATGCGTCTCGCAGAACGCCTGCACGGAGATGCGCGGCACCGCGCGAATCTCGAGATGGGCGTGCGGATCGTGCGCCGCTTCGGAGCGGCCCGGGTCGCCGTCGATATCGTCCGCCGTCTCGACTTCGACCGGGGACGCTTCATACGCCAATTCGTTCATGTCCACGCCTCCCTAGTTTCCAACATTGCTGACCTTGGCGCCGACGCCTTCGTTGTAGTCGCCGCTCGGCGAGGTGCCGGAGCGATAGTTTCCGTGCATCGTATCGCGGCGGTGTCGATCGGCCGGACCTTCGGAGCGCGGATGCAGCAGATCCGCCGGATTGTCGATCATCGCGGCGAGATTGGCCTGGGTCGCACATCCGAAGTCGGCGTAATTCTCATTGGCACTGTTGGAGGCGAGATTGTCCGTCCAGCGGCCGCAGGCGTGTACCGACGCCTTCACCCGCGAATAGGCGACACGCAGGGGGGCGACCACGCGCGGATCACCGACCGGGTAGGAGCGGATATGCACGCGATGCTCGGAAAAGCCGTTGCGCAGCAGAACGCGGCGCACCTGACCGGCGATCGCGTGGGCACCCGCCTCGTTGCGCGATCCCGACGGCACCAGAATCTCCGCATCGCCGCTCCCTTGCTGGCGCGCTTCGGCGGCAAAGCCCGCGACGGCTTCACGCATCTGCCCCGACAGGCTGCGCGTTTCCGCCCCGACCGGGATGTCCAGGGTTTCCGCCGCTTCGGATATCACGATCGGATGGCGCAGCTTGTAGTCGTGCCGCGCCACGGTCTCTGCGGTGGGCACGCTCTGGCAACCCGCCAGAACCGCCGCAAGACCACCTGCGACGATGAGCGCCCGCAACGGGCCGCCCACATGGCCGCAACGCATCCGCGCCGCGTCAGCAACGCCGTTTCGACGATCTGTCATCGAGGTGTCCTCACTCATAGATAAAGCCGATCTGCCCCTGATAGGACCCGTCCGGTTGCGCACCGGTGACCCGATAGACCTTGTTCAACCGATTGAGAAAAAATGCAGCGGCGTCGTGCGGCGGCGCCATGTTCTGCTCGGCGCGGGTGATCTTGTTCGCCGCAACAGGCTTGACCAGATAGGGGGTAACGAAGATGACCAGTTCCGTCTGATTGCGGCTGAACTCCCGGCTCTTGAACAGGTTGCCCAGGATCGGCAGCTGCATCAGGCCGGGCAGGCCGTCGAGATTCTGCGTGTAGTTGTCACGCATAAGCCCGGCCATCACCAGCGATCCGCCCGACGGCAGCTCGACGGTGGATTCCGCGCGCCGCACCTTGAGCGCGGAGATCGTCAGGTTCCCGATGTCGACTTCGCCGTCGGTAGTCAGTTCGCTGACCTCGGTCTTGATGCGCAGACTGATGCGTCCCCCGGACATGACGACCGGCGTAAAATCCAGCCCGACGCCGTAGGGCTTGAACTCGACCGAGATCTCGCCATCCGACTGGTCGACGGGAATCGGGAACTCGCCGCCGACCAGGAAGCTGGCGTTCTCGCCGGAGATAGCGGTCACAGTCGGTTCGGCAAGCGTGCGCACCACGCCTTCCTGCTGCAGCGCATTGAGCACTGCGGTGATTTCCGTCGTGCCCTTGGAGAACCCGAGACTCGCAATCGCGCTGTCCACCAGGGTTCCGGTGTAGACGCCGGAATAGGCGCCGCTGCCGACCGAGATGTTCTGGAAGTCGACGCCGAGCTGCTTGAGCAGCGTCCGCTCGACCTCGGATATGGTCACCTTCAGATACACCTGCTCCTTGCCGAGCACGGTGAGCATGTTGATGACCTTGGCATCGGCGCCACCCGCGAAACCGCCCGCGATATCGGCGGCTCGCGACGCGTCCAGCGGCGAGGGGACCGTGCCGCTCAGCAGGATCGTTCCGTTGACGTTTTCGGCGGTGATGTCGCCGTTTGGCACCAGCCGCTGCAACAGCCGGTTCAGATCGGTGGTGTCCTGAGAGACGGAAATGTCGAAACTGGCAAGCTGGCGGCCACCGGCGCCGAACAGGAAAAGGTTGGCCTGACCGGCCTTGACCCCGAGCACGAAGATGCGACGGTTGGTGCGCATGACGGCATCCGCGACGGCGGGATCGGACACCAGAACGTCGCGCACGTCTTCGCCCAGCTCGATCACCACGGACCGGCCGAGACCGACCGCGAGGCTGCGATTGGTTACGCGCTCACCGGCCGCGACCCGCACCTGCTTGGGAAAGCCTGCATCGGCTATGGCCGGAACGTTCGACGTTCCAAGCGCAATGACGCCAAGCATCACTGCTGCCAGAAGTCCTTTCAGAACGGTTCCACGAAACATCGGGTACTCCTTCGCGGGCTCGTCGCCGCATTCTCAACTAGCGCCGTGTCGTCGTTTGCGAGACCACACCGTATTTGACGAAACGCATCCCGCCCTGGCTCGTTTCCGGTCCGGTCTCGCCGGCGACGGCGTCCTCGGCGCTGCGCAGCACCAGAGACAGCGTCCCCGCCTGACTTGCCTGAACGATGATCTCGGCCTGCTTCGGCGTCAGTTCGACGGTTGCCGTGCGGTTCGGCGGAAGCGCCTTCTTGTCCTTCTCGCCCGCCGTCGTCGTATCGATGGCCAGCACGCGGACGTTTTCCAGGATGGTCTCGCTCTGCGCGGTGCTGTTGTTGCGCCGGCTCGAGCGGCTCAGGATCACGTCAACGCGGTCGTCGGGCAGAATGAAGCCGCCGGCGGTGGTCACGGCCTCGACGGTGATGGCGACGGCGCGCATGCCCTTGGAGAGCATTGCCGACATGAAGCCACGATCGGTCTGGACCAGGCGCTGTTCGCGGATTGGCTCACCGGCGTAGACCTGGGCACGCGCGATGCGGCCATTGAGTTCGGCGGCAGCCTCCGGGCGTGCCGTCTTGGTGATGAAGCCGTCATTCACCGCGTCTTCGGGCCAGGGTTGCCACGTCAAGTCCCCGTCCTTCAGCCGCGAACCCAGGACGATGTCCTTGGAAGCGACGAGAACCGCCTCGGTCGTGACCGCCGGTCCGCTGCGGATAACCTCGACGGTCTGCGGCGGCTGGTTCGCGAGATTCGTGACCATGCGCGCCGCGATCAGACCCGCACCCAATGCCACACCCAGAACGGCAACACGCGCCAGTTTCATACCCTTGACTCACTTTCAACGCCCGACGCGATGCCGGGTCCTTCTGCCAACGCAAGTTTCAGGGACAAATCGATAAAACAAGGTTAACAATGGGTGATGAATTGCGATAAACAAATACTTAACGATTATGGCAAGCACCCTTATCCTCAGCGCACAACCATTCATTAACGCATGTTAATTTTAAGTTAAATGACATTAATTGGAGCGATTTTATCTCTGTATATATCCGATTTCCGCATTCTCTCAATTAAACTAAACTTGTCCTAAAAGTAGAATCGATCGCATCCATCACATTGCCGACAGCACCGCGTGGCGACCAAAACACCCTCGAACAGGGTCAATTCGAAATGGAAGGGCAGCGCATGGCGAACCGCCACGCCTCCTGCAGGCGGGCGGACGGATCGCGGTTGCTGGGATCCGGCGCGCATAAAAAAAGCGCGCGGCCGTGCCGCGCGCTTCGTCTCAATACAGCACGGAAATCCGTGCCGTCGTCTCAAGCGTTCTATTCAGCGGCCGCGTTGAGCGTGGGGGCCGCGTCGCGGACGCTCGGATCGACGTAATCCTCGAACTTTGCAAAATTGTCGATGAACATCTGCACCAGCCGGGCAGCCTGCTCGTCGTAGGCCTTCTGGTCGGGCCATGTCGCGCGCGGATCGAGAATCGCCGTGTCGACGCCGGGAACCGAGACGGGTACCCGGAAACCGAAGTTCGGATCGATCCGGAACTCGACGTCGTTGAGCGAGCCGTTCAGCGCGGCGGTCAGCAATGTGCGGGTCGCCTTGATCGGCATGCGCGAGCCAACGCCGTAGGCACCGCCGGTCCAGCCCGTGTTCACGAGCCAGCAATCGACGTTGTTCTTGGCGATCAGGTCGCGCAGCAGGTTGCCGTACTCCGACGGATGACGCGGCAGGAAGGGCGCGCCGAAGCATGTCGAGAAGGTGGCCTGCGAGCCTTCGACACCCTTCTCCGTTCCCGCGACCTTGGCGGTGTAGCCGGAAAGGAAGGTGTACATGGCCTGTGCCGGGGTCAGCTTGGCGATCGGCGGCATTACGCCGAAGGCATCGGCCGTCAGCATGATGATGTTCTTGGGCTGCGGCGCCAGGCCCTTGGGATCGGCGTTGGGAATGAAGTGCATCGGATAGGCGCAACGGGCGTTTTCCGTCTTCGACGCATCGTCGAAATCGGGCACCCGGGTTTCCGGATCCAGCACCACATTCTCCAGCACCGTGCCAAACCGCTCGGTGGTCGCGTAGATTTCCGGCTCCGCCTCGCGCGACAGGTTGATCGTCTTGGCGTAGCAGCCGCCTTCGAAATTGAAGATGCCGGTGTCGCTCCAGCCGTGCTCGTCATCACCGATCAGCGTGCGGTTCGGATCCGCCGACAGCGTGGTCTTGCCGGTGCCCGACAGCCCGAAGAAGACTGCCGTGTCGCCGTCGTCCCCGACATTGGCCGAGCAGTGCATCGGCATCACGCCCTTGGCCGGCAGCAAGAAGTTGAGGACGGTGAACACCGACTTCTTCATCTCGCCGGCATATTCGGAATTGCCGACGAGTACGAGCTTCTTCGAGAAGTTCACCGCGATGATCGTTTCGGAGCGGCAGTTGTGACGCTTGGGATCCGCGCGGAAGCTCGGCAGGTCGATGATGGTGTATTCGGGATCGAACTCCGGCAACTCCGAGCGGTCGGGACGGCGCAGCAGATTGCGGATGAAGATGTTGTGCCAGGCGTACTCGCTGTAGACGCGCGTCGAGATCCGGTGCGCGGGATCCGCGCCGCCATAGAGATCCTGCGCGAACAGCTCGCGGCCCTTGGCGTGTTCGATGAAATCGGCGTAAAGCAGATCGAACTGCTCTTCGCTCATCATCTGGTTGTTGTCCCACCAGACGACGTCGCGGGTCAGGTCATCGCAAACGACATACTTGTCACGCGGTGAGCGGCCGGTGTGGACGGCGGTATCGGCAACAAAGGCGCCGCCGGCGACAATCTCGCCCTCGCCGCGTCGGATCGCTTCCTCGTAAAGCTTCGGCTCGAGCAGGTTCCAATAAACGCCAGAAAGACCGGTCAGGCCCACTGTTTCCGCGCCCTTGGCTGCGTTGCGAAGTCCTGTTTCTTTCATTGCGGAGTTACCCCAATTCGACCGCTTGATGGTTCGCCGGCGCGCTTATTATTGTGCTCGGGCTGAAGGCCCGGCCGCCGGGTCGCGCGACGTTAGTTGATCGAGCACGGCGGAACAAGACGCCGCCACCGGCTAATCCGGAAGCTAAATCGATTTAGGGCACTTTTCTCCGGTTTCCGCGCTCACGGGCCAGCTTTGCAAGCGCCACGAGACGGGCACGTATCGAGTGCGGGTCGGTTGCCGGGTCATCGAAGACCAGCCGCCGGGCACCCGCCTCGCTGACCAGATCAATGCCCTCCGGATCGCATCCCGTAATCCGCCATGATGCCTCGGGCGCACCGAGCAAATGTGTCGCGTAAAGCGCCAGCGCATCGGCGTGGTCATCGTTCATGTGCGCGACAATGCCTGCCTCGGATGCGACGAGTGCCTCGGCATCGGCGAGATCGAGCAGCAGGTCGGATGCCGCGACCGTATGGATCCGGCCGAAGCCCGCAACCAGGTGTGCATCCCGGACCTCCAGCCTGTAGAAGCAAAAATCCTTGAAGCCGGCGTAACCCTGCGCCTCCGGATGGCGGGCGAGGAAGCGGTGGCGAACACGGTCATCGGCGCAGGCGGCCATCGTCCCGTTGATCGAGACGCGCGCATCCTGCATCGGGTCGGCGATGTCCTGGGCGCACAGAAGCAGGCTGGCGCGCGGGTCCGCGAGGATGTTCCTCGTGTGCAGCGCCAGACCCGAGAGCAGCAGCAGCGGCGTGCCGTCGCTATCGCACGCCACGACGACCAGCGACGCGAAGGGCGCGCCACCCTCGACGGCGACCGTGGCCAGAGAGCCGCTGCGCGCGGTGCGCAGGATGCGCCTGGCAGTGGCGACGGGGTCGAAGACATCGGGGGCATCGGATCGGTTGACGTCGATTTCGGGCATCTGGGAACAGGTCCTGTCGGTTGCCGGCAACATGACGGCCCGGCTGGCGGATGTCTGGCGCGGGTAGCGGCGCGGCGGCTCGCAAGGTAGCCGGTTCCGGGCACCACGCCCCCGATGTGGGGACGGCGGGCGGAATTTCATCCGCGCCGGGCGAAACCGGGTGACTGACCGGCGGCGAGCAAGTAGCATCCGGCGTTCGATCGAGCCGCGCAATCCGCATCCCGCCTGCCGGTGTCCGATTTCCCCTGTTGGCTCTTCCCGGCTTGCCATGACCACCGATCCTAACACAGCGCATCCGTCCGGCACGCCGGACGCCGCCGCACCGCTGCGCTATCACATCACGCGCACCGTGTTCTTTGCCCTGCCGATCATCGTGTCTCGGATGGCGCTTCTCGTCATGTTCACCGTCGACACCATCATGACGGGCTGGTCGGGAGGCAATGAGCTTGCCTACCTGGGGCTGGGCGTTGCGCTCCAGCTCACCCTGATGATGATCGGCATCGGCGCCCTGCAGGCGACGGCGGTGCTGATCGCCCAGGCCGTGGGCGCGGGCAGACCGCAGGACGCGGGCAAGGTCCTGCGCGCCGGGTTGGCGCACGGGCTTCTGTTCGGCGTGGCGATCATCGTCTGGGCGCTGCTGGGCGAGCGGTTTTACACCGCGCTTGGACAGGCGCCGGAGCTTGCGCGCGGGGCGGCCGAGGTTTCCTTCGCCTTTGCCTGCGGCATGCCGGGCATTCTCGCGTTCGCCGCATTAAGCCTGTTTCTCGAAGCCACCGGGCGGCCGAAGGCCTCCATGATGGTGATGCTGGTCGCCAATGTCGTCAATGTCGGCTTCAACGGCATCGTGGTGCTCGGCTGGGGCGGCCTGATGGATCCCGCCGGCGCGGAAGGGGCAGTCGCGGTCTCCTCAGGGCTGCGCACCCTCGCGGCACTGGCGCTCGGCGGTTATGTGGTGCTCATCGCGATGCGCGGCGACGTGCACGACATCCTCGCCCCGCCGCGGCGATGGTTCTCCGAGATGCTGCGGCTGGGCGGCCAGACCGGGCGCTCTATCTGCAGGCTCGGCCTGCCGATCGGCATCGCCCAGGGCGTGGAAAGTGCTGCCTTCGCCACGCTGGTGTTCTTTGCCGGCCTGCTTGGACCCGACCCGCTCGCCGCCTACCAGATCGCCACGGCGCTGATGTCGCTGGTCTTCATGATGGCGATCGGCATGGCGGGCGCCACCTCGATCCGGGTCGGCCGGGCGATCGGCCGGCGCAATGCCGGCAACGTGGTGCGCGCCGGCTGGTCGGGCATGGGCGTCGGCGCCCTGTTCACCGTACCGGCGTCAATCCTGTTCTGCACGGCTCCCGATGCCGTCGCCGGCCTGTTCACAGAACGGGTCGAGGTGCTGACATACGCGGTGGACGCGGTCTGGTTCATCGGCTGGATCCTCGCCGCCGACGCGGTGATGGCGATCAGCATGGGGGCCCTGCGCGGCGCGGCCGACGTGTGGATTCCGACCGGCTTGCAGGTGGCGGCGTTCTGGCTGGCCGGCGTGCCGACAGCGTGGGTGCTGGCCCTGCACACGGGCATGGGCCCGATCGGCCTTCTGGCGGGCACCGGCATCGGCATCCTGGTGTCGATCATCCTGATGCTGCGGCGCTGGATCCAGGTGACCGGGGCCTTCGGACGCGCCTTGCCGGCCGCTGCGTAAGCCCGCAAACCTCCAGCATGCGCGGCGGATTTCGATCCGATATGGCACGCTGCCTTATTTTACCCTATTTGCATCGCCAAACGCCGATATAAGGCCTTATTGTCGAGACTACAGAAAGACAGGCATCAACATGGCGACAATCGCTCTGGTCGACGACGACCGCAACATTCTGACGTCCGTATCCATTGCGCTCGAATCGGAAGGCTACCGCGTCCAGACCTTCACCGACGGCGCCTCGGCGCTGGACGGGCTTGTGGGCGAGACCGCGGATCTGGCCATCCTCGATATCAAGATGCCGCGCATGGACGGCATGGAACTGCTACGCCGGCTGCGGCAGAGCAGCGACATGCCGGTGATCTTCCTGACGTCGAAGGATGACGAGATCGACGAACTCTTCGGCCTGAAGATGGGCGCCGATGACTTCATCCGCAAACCGTTCTCGCAGCGGCTCCTGGTGGAGCGCGTGCGCGCCGTGTTGCGCCGGTTCCAGCCGCGCGACGCGAGCGCACCCAAGACCGAGGACGACCGGTCGCTGGAACGCGGCCAGCTGGTGATGGACCAGGAGCGCCACACGTGCACCTGGCAGGGCGAGCCGGTCACCCTGACCGTGACCGAGTTCCTGATCCTCTATTCGCTCGCCCAGCGTCCCGGCGTGGTGAAGAGCCGCAATGCATTGATGGATGCGGCCTACGACGACCAGGTCTATGTTGACGACCGCACGATCGACAGCCACATCAAGCGGCTGCGCAAGAAGTTCAAGGTCGTCGACGACAATTTCGACAAGATCGAAACCCTGTATGGTGTCGGCTACCGCTTCCGCGAAGGATAACGGCTGGCCTGACGGAGTACCGGCGGGTTTGTCCGGCGTTGCAAGAGCCACAGGGACAACGATGGCGATCGATACGCAGACGGGCGCTGCGAAAGGGGATGCGACCCGCCGGGTGAGCCGGCTGCGCGCCCGCCGGCGCGTGCTTGCGCGCATCAGCGGCCTGTTCGGCACCTACATCTTCTCGTCCCTCACCCGGCGCATCGTGGTTCTCAACCTCGCGGCACTGATTGCGCTGGCGTCGGGCATTCTCTATCTCAACCAGTTCCGCGCCGGACTGATCGAGGCACGGGTCCAGAGCCTGCTGATCCAGGGCGAGATCATCGCCGGCGCCATCGCCGCGTCAGCCACCGTCGATACCGATGCCATCACCGTCGATCCAGAACGACTGCTGGAGCTGCAGGCGGGCGAAAGCCTGTCTCCGGTCGACGACGACAGCCGGGCACTCGAGTTTCCGATCAATCCCGAACGCGTGGCCCCGGTGCTGCGCCGGCTGATCTCGCCGACCAAGACGCGGGCGCGGATCTACGACTCCGACGCCACGCTGATCCTGGATTCGCGGCATCTGTATGCGCGAGGCCAGATCCTGCGCTACGACCTGCCGCCGACCGAACCCGAGGAACCGGGTCTGCTGGACACCCTTTGGCGCAAGCTCAACCTGTGGCTGCGCCGCGGCGACCTGCCACTGTACGAGGAACGTGCCGGCGGCAACGGCCAGACCTATCCGGAAGTGACCGCGGCGCTGGGCGGTTCTCCCGCCTCCATCGTGCGGGTGTCGGAAAAGGGCGAGATGATCGTCTCCGTGGCCGTGCCGATACAGCGCTTCCGCGCGGTTCTGGGAACGCTGCTGCTGTCCACCCAGGGCGGCGACATCGATGCCATCGTGCGCGCCGAGCGGGTTGCGATCCTGCGGGTGTTCCTGGTCTCCGCGCTTGTCACCACGGTCCTTTCGGTGCTGCTGGCCGGCACCATAGCCGGACCGGTGCGGCGGCTGGCGGCGGCGGCCGAGCGCGTGCGGCGCGGCGTGAAATCGCGTCAGGAAATCCCCGACTTCGCCGACCGGCAGGACGAGATCGGCCATCTGGCACGCGCCCTGCGCGAGATGACCAATGCGCTCTACGGACGCATGGATGCCATCGAACAGTTCGCGGCCGACGTCGCGCACGAGCTGAAAAACCCGCTGACATCCCTGCGCAGCGCGGTCGAGACCCTGCCGCTGGCGCGCAACGACGAGAGCCGCACCCGTCTGCTCGATGTCATCCAGCACGACGTGCGGCGCCTCGACCGCTTGATTTCCGATATCTCGGACGCCTCGCGGCTGGACGCGGAGCTGTCACGCACCGATGCAAAGCCCGTCGATATCGCGCGGCTCCTGACCACCATCGTCTCCATCGCGCGCGAGACCAAGCCGGCCGACAGCCCGGACATCGACCTGGAGATCGAGAAGGCCCGGGGCGACAAGGCCTACCAGATCATGGGCGATGACGGCCGGCTCGGGCAGGTGATCAACAACCTCCTCGACAATGCACGGTCGTTCTCCCCGCCGGGCGGCGTCGTCAAGGTCACCGCGAAACGCAGCGGGCGCGAGATCGTCATCACCGTGGACGACGACGGGTCCGGTATCCGTCCCGACGTCGCGGAGCGGATTTTCGAGCGGTTCTATACCGACCGCCCCGACGGCGAGGATTTCGGCAACAACTCGGGCCTCGGCTTGTCGATTTCCCGTCAGATCGTCGAAGCCCACCGCGGCACCATCGATGCCACCAACCGCGTCGAAAGCGACGAGGCAGGCGACCAGCGCATCCTCGGCGCGCGCTTTACCGTGCGGTTGCCGGTCGGAAGCGCATCATGACGCCGGCGGCAGGCCCCGAGCAAACGGGTGCCATCCACGCCGGATGCGTGGTGCTGGGAAGCGCGGGGGTGCTGATCCGCGGTCCGTCGGGCAGCGGAAAATCCAGCCTCGCCCTCGCCCTCATCGAGGCCTGGCGTCAACGCGGTCGGTTCGCGGCGCTGGTCAGCGACGACCGGGTACATCTGATGCTTACGAACGATCGTCTGATCGCCACCGCTCCGCAAACGATCGGCGGATTGATCGAGCAGCGCGGCCGCGGGATCAGAAGCCTTCCCATGTTGTCGCGCGCGGTGGTCCGGCTTGTTATCGACCTGCTGCCGGAGGCGGATCTGGAACGCATGCCGGGACCGGCAATGTTGACGGTGTCCTCGCGCGACGTACTTGCCGGCACGATGCCTGTGACAGAGGGCGTGGCCGGACATGCCGACCGGCCGGATACGACCGCCGACGGCGACATCGCACTGCCCCGACAGCCCGTTCCGCAGGCCAGCATCGCGATCGCAATGCCGCTCGTTCAGGCTGCATTATGCGATCCTGACGGGCAATCCGGCCGGTTTTTCACTTGAGTTCGGTCGGATTTCCCTTGCACTGCGTCAAAGGCTGGCCAAGATGGGCGCCTGCGTAGGGGAACTGCCCGGCGCCGTGCGTCGCAGCCGCGCGAAGCAGTCCCTCGTCGCGACGGGGAAGCCATTCCGAAGCCCATCGGGCGCGGGACCGGCAATCTGAAAGCAAACTGGAAAGTTATCAGGCAACCATGATCGGACTCGTCCTCGTTACCCACGGCCGCCTGGCGGAGGAATTCAAGGCCGCGCTGGAGCATGTCGTAGGGCCACAGGAGATGGTCGAAACCATCTCGATCGGGCCCGATGACGACATGGAGCAGCGCAGGCAGGATATCCTGGCCGCGGTCGAGCGGGTCAACCAGGGCAGTGGCGTGGTGCTCCTGACGGACATGTTCGGCGGGACGCCGTCGAACCTGGCGATCTCGGTGATGGACGACAAGGCCATCGAAGTGGTCGCCGGCGTCAACCTGCCGATGCTGATCAAACTGGCCAGCGTCCGGGCCGACATCGAGCTGGCCGAAGCGGTGGAAGAGGCGCGCAAGGCGGGCCGCAAGTATATTTCCGTCGCCAGCCAGGTGCTCTCGGGACAGTGATGAACATCGCCACGCCGGACACCCGCGCCGTTTTCAAGCGCGATATCACCATCGTCAACCGGCGCGGCCTGCACGCGCGTGCATCCGCAAAACTTGTGAAGCTTGTGGAGCAGTTCGATGCCGAGGTGAGTGTCTCACGCGATGGACAGACGGTCGGCGGCACGTCGATCATGGGACTGATGATGCTGGCCGCGAGCCCGGGATGCTCCATTCACGTGGAAGCCAGCGGACCGGAAGCCGAAGTCGCCATGAACGCGGTCGCCGATCTCGTCGAAAACGGGTTTGGCGAAAAGGACAGCTCCACGGGGATCTTGGCGAGGCCAGCCGCCAGCCGCGTGGCCAGCTTCAGCTTGCCCATCTCCAGCGAGAAGATCCCGACCGCTACCGGCTCTGTGTCCGGGTCGTGCGGGTTGCC
>JBFHII010000031.1:0-13081 GCA_041596535.1 Breoghania sp.
TCCCCACCGAAACCATGCAGAAGCACGACCGGCGCGCCGGTCCCCTCTCCCTTCACGACATGCGGCAGGATCCGGGTCTTCATGTCCATCGTACTTGTTCCGTATTTGCTGGCTCGGGTCTCTTCCTGCGATCCTGGTCCCGTGTCAGGCGATCGCAGGCGGGCATGAAACATGGAAACCTGTCCCCAGGCAACGACCCTGGTGACGCGGCTCGTCACCAGCCGAAAACACCCGTCGACAGCCCGCGAGCGCCCGGGCGACCGCATGAATGTGAGGTCAGTGTGTGTTCCGCAACACAGTATTGAGACGGATCACGCGATATGATTCGGCCTGCAAATTGTTGATTCAACCGATCGGGCCGCAGGCCTCCCGCGCCGCCCTGATTACAGAAATCCGAAAGGGCCCATTCATGCAGGGAAACACTCTGATGCGCCGTCTCGTGCCGCTGATCCTTCTCGCCTTTGCCGTGTGCCTGGCGCCCGGGACGTCCAACGCGCAGCAGATGCGCTTCGATCCGTCGACGAAAACCTGGATGAAAACCTACATCCCGCAGCATGTTGCGGCCAAGCTGGCTCGCAAGAAGTACAAGCGCGACCAGGTCGACTATGCGGGCAGCGAGCCGGCCGGCTCCGTGGTCATCGACACCTCCAAGCGGCGCCTGTACTACGTGATGGCCAACGGCAAGGCCATGCGCTACGGCATCGGCGTCGGCCGCGAAGGCTTCGAGTGGCAGGGCGCGGACAAGATCACCCGCAAGGCCAAATGGCCATCCTGGACACCGCCGGCGGAAATGCGCGTCCGTGAAGCCAAGGCCGGCAACAAGCTTCCCGCCTTCATGCCCGGCGGCGAAGACAATCCGCTCGGCGCCCGCGCCCTGTACATCGGCAGCACGCTGTACCGCATCCACGGCACGAATGAAGACTGGAGCATCGGCCAGGCGGTGTCATCGGGCTGCATCCGCATGCTGAACGACGACGTCATTGATCTGTACAAGCGCGTCAAGGTCGGCGCCAAGGTCGTGGTGCTCTAACCCGGGGACCAGTCCATCTCTGAAACACAGAACCCCCGGCATCGCCGGGGGTTTTTCTTTGCCGCGAATGACTGGCGCACCGGTCAGGCGACGGCCGCCTGACGCGACATGTCCTCGCGCAGCCGGAACAGTTCCACCGGCGTCGCCATGCCGTCGAGCCGGTGCGGCCCGATGCTTTGCCAGCAATCGGGAAAGACCGCCGCAATCGCCGCTGTTGCCAGCGCCTGCGCGCCGACGGTCTTGGTAAGCTTCTCGATGCGCGCGGCGGCATTCACCGCCGGGCCGATTACCGAAAATGTCAGCCGCGACGGCACGCCGATGTTGCCGAGCATCACCTCACCAACCGATGCGGACATGCCGAAACGGAACTGCGCCTGCCCGGCCTTGCGCCGCGTCCGGTTGGCAGTCTCGCCGCGTGCGATGGCATCCTGCACCGACTGGCTGGCGGCGCGGATGGCATCCTCATGGGTCATCGAGCCGGACAGCGGAAACACCGACAGCACCGCATCGCCGATGAAGGCCAGCACCTCGCCGCCGGCATCGATCGCCGCGCTCGCCGAGCATTCGTAGTAGTCGTTCAGCAGCGCCAGGTAGGTGTCGCGGTCGAGCGTCTCGGCAAGCCTGGTGGACTCGCGCAGATCCGAATAAAGAATCACCGCCTTGGTGGCCATGCCGTCGCCGCGGCGGATGTTGCCGGCCAGCACCTGTTCCGCCGCGTGGCGCCCGAGATAGGTCTCGGTGATGTTGTTGGCGATCCGGGCCTGGATCACCGTCCGGCAGGCCACGGCGAAGACACGCTGGATGCGCCTCAGCGCAATGATATCCTCATCGGAAAAGCCGCTCGGCCGGTCGGAGGCCCAGCTTATCAGGATCCCGGTCTCGTGCTGGTTCTTGCGCGCCCGCGGCACCGTGAATTCCGTAACCATGGCCAGATAATCGGTGTAACCCTGGTCCGCGAGTTCGGCCAGGAGCTGAAAGTCGATCAGCGCCTCGGGTCCGGACAGCCTGCGGCGCATCAGCACCTGGCCTGCGTCGAGCAGGTGCTTCAGCGGGCTGCGCTGCCACTCCTCGGATTCCTTCTCGCGGTGCGGGTACTGCTCCAGAACCACATTCTGGTCACGCCGCCACAAAGCCGTCTCCACCTTGATCAGCGGATGCAGGGTCGGCCATGTGATCATCGAGCGCGCGATCGGGATACCGATCACCGACAGCCGCACGCAGACCTCGCGGTACATAGCCGCGATGCTGGGCGACCCCAGGGCCTGATCGACCAACCAGTCCTCGACGGATGTGATAACGGCGGCATGGGACATGGCGACCTCGCGCGTCGGGAAGAGACGGCACCCCGGATGAACCGTCCGTGCGGCAGGACAATAGCAGTTCGGCGCAATTGAACCAGCCGGACAGTTCAGACATCGCGTTGCGCGCCACCGGTTTGGTTCAGCCTTCCGGTCTGGGCGCGGCCGGCTCGGCGAAGGCCCACAGCCGCGCGCCGAGATAGGTCACCAGGGGAATCAGCCCGATCGACACGAGAACGCCCAGCGCGTCGGGAAGTGGCACCCAGGCCAGCCACCCCGCGAGTGCCGCGGTGTTTGCCGAAAACCCCGTCAATGCCAGAACGAAGAACCGCAGCATCCGCCGCCGCCTGCGTCGCGCAGTGCTTGCCGGATCGGGAAAGCTCCAGAAATGATGGCCGAGGAAGGAGACCCCGAAGGCGACGAGAAAGGCGATCAGGTTGGCGACCAGCGGATGCGCCAGTTCGCTCACCGTCAGCGCCAGGGCGATGCCCGCGTGCGTGAGTGTCGCAGCGATGCCCACGAGGCCGAAGCGCCAGGCCGTGAAAAGTTCCGTGAGAATCCGGTGGCGCCCAGTCCGCGTGGTCCGTTCAGGTGGCGCGTCATCCGCCATCACGACGCCTGCGTCGGCTGCCCGGCGCCGCGGTCGTCCGCCATGGCGCCGTTCTCCTGCTTCTGCGTATCCTCGATCACATCCGCGACCACATAGACCGGACGGCGCTTGGTCTCGGTGAACAGGCGCGCGACATACTCGCCGATGATGCCGACCGAGAGCAACTGAATGCCCGAGAAGAACAGCACCGCGGTCATCAACGAGGCATAGCCCGGCATGTCGATGCCATAGAGCATCACGCGGACGACGAGATAGAGCGCATAGGCGAACGACAGGGCGGCGATCAGCGCCCCGCAGTAGAACCAGACCCGCAACGGAATCGAGGTGAAACCGGTCAGCCCGTCGAGCGCGAAGTTCCACAGCTTCCAGTAGTTCCACTTGCTGGTGCCCGCCGCGCGCTCCGGCCGGGTATAGGGCACCGCCACGGCCGAGAACCCGACCCAGGCAAACAGCCCCTTCATGAAGCGGTTGCGCTCCGGCAGGCGCTTCAGTGCCTCGACGACGGCACGGTCCATCAGGCGGAAATCACCCGCGTTCGCCGGCATGTCGATGTTGGCCAGATGGTTGAACAGCCGGTAGAAGGCCGAAGACGACCGCCGCTTGAACGCGCTGTCGCTCGAACGGTTGACCCGCAGCCCGTAGACCACGTCATGCCCCGAACGCCAGTGCTCGACCATCGTGCCGATCAGTTCCGGCGGATCCTGCAGGTCGACATCGATGACCACGACCATGTCACCGTCCGCATGATCGAGTCCGGCAGTGAGCGCCGCCTCCTTGCCGAAATTCCGCGACAGGCCGACGAGCTTGCCAGGCACGCCGTCGGCCAGGCGCTTTGCGATGATACCGGCCGTGCCGTCCCGGCTGCCGTCGTCGACAAAGACATAGGCGTGGGTGAAGTCGGAGCCGGCCGATCGCGCCGCGTCCAGCGCGCATTCCATCGCCTCGAGAAACACGTCGACGACCGCTTCCTCGTTGTACATCGGCACGATGATGGACAGAAGCGGCCGCTCGGGGCGGCTTTCCGCCCGGCGTGTCTTGTAGGGGTTGTCGTCGTGCTGCATCGGCCGATTGATCCTGCTGTCGCCCGCCGTCTCGCTCGGCTTCTGCCTACCCCGGATCCGAAAGAATGTCACATGCGAACCGACCGGACGCGCAAGCGGTCCCGCACATGAAAACGGCGGGCCCGAGCCCGCCGCGTCCGTCAGTCACGCACGCACCGCGTCGTGGAGGTCTAGACCAGGGCGCCGTGGCAGTGCTTGAACTTCTTGCCCGATCCGCACGGGCACGCCTCGTTGCGCCCGACCTTGCCCCAGGTCGACGGATCGTTCGGGTCGCGGGCCTGGCGTCCCTGCGAGGCCGTGGCATCGGCCAGCGCCACCTCATCCTCACCCGTCAGCGGGTCGATGTGATGGGCGTGCATCTCCGGCATCGGCTGCTCTTCCAGCGCGGGCTGCTCCTGCACCAGTTCGACGCGCATGAGCTGTGCGGTGACGATCTGGCGGAGATTCGACAGCATCGCCTCGAACAGCGTGAAGGCCTCGGTCTTGTACTCCTGCAACGGATCGCGCTGGGCGTAGCCGCGGAAGCCGATCACCGAGCGCAGGTGATCCAGCGTCGCCAGATGCTCCCGCCACAGGTGATCCAGGGTCTGCAGCAGGACCGCCTTTTCGACCCGGCGCATGATATCCGGACCGTAATTGGCGACCTTCGAGGCCATCACCGCGTCGGCGGCATGCTTCATCCGCTGGCGCACTTCCTCGTCCGCGATGCCTTCCTCGGCCGCCCATTCCTTGATCGGCAGATCCATGTTCAGCGCGCTGCGCGTCTCTTCCACCAGACCGTCCGTATCCCACTGCTCGGCATAGGCCGTTTCGGGAATATGGCGCGCGACCAGGTCATCGATCACGTCATGACGCATGTCGGCGACCGTGTCGGCAATGGCGTCGCCGTCCATCAGTTCCAGCCGCTGCTCGAAGACCACCTTGCGCTGGTCGTTCATCACGTCATCGAACTTCAGGATGTTCTTGCGGATATCGAAGTTGCGTGCCTCGACCTTCTGCTGCGCCTTCTCAAGCGCCTTGTTGATCCAGGGGTGGACGATCGCCTCGCCTTCCTGCAGGCCGAGTTTCTGCAGCATGCCGTCCATGCGTTCGGACCCGAAGATCCGCATCAGGTCATCCTGCAGCGACAGGAAGAACTTGGTGTGACCCGGATCGCCCTGACGACCGGAACGGCCGCGCAACTGGTTGTCGATACGGCGGCTTTCGTGCCGCTCCGTGGCCACCACGTAAAGACCGCCAGCGGCCAGCGCCGTCTGCTTCAGCGCCTCGATCTCGGCGCGAATCGCGGCTTCCTTGGCGTCGCGCTCCTCGCCCTCGGGCAGATTCGCCAATTCGCGCTCAATCCGCAGTTCGGCGTTGCCGCCGAGCTGAATATCGGTACCGCGGCCGGCCATGTTGGTGGCGATCGTCACCGCGCCGGGAATGCCGGCCTGCGAGATGATCGCGGCTTCCTGTTCGTGATAACGCGCGTTGAGGACCGCGAAGATCTTTTCCTTCGCCGTGCCCTGGTCGCCGTCATACAGCGGCTGAAACGCGTCGGGATCGGTGACATCGATCTGGCGGTAGCCATGCTTCTTCAGAAGCTCGGCGATCAGCTCCGATTTCTCGATCGACGTGGTGCCGACCAGGATGGGCTGCCCGCGCGACTTGCACTCGTCGACCAGCATCAGGATGGCGTTGTATTTTTCCTGCGCCGTCCGGTAGACCTCGTCGTCGTCGTCGATCCGCTGGATCGGCACGTTCGTCGGGATCTCGACCACTTCCAGACCGTAGATGTCGATGAACTCGTCCGCTTCCGTCAGCGCCGTGCCGGTCATGCCCGCCAGCTTGTCGTACATGCGGAAGTAGTTCTGGAAGGTGATGGAGGCGAGCGTCTGGTTCTCGGGCTGGATGGTGGCCTTTTCCTTGGCCTCCAGAGCCTGGTGCAGGCCTTCGGAGAACCGGCGGCCCGGCATCATGCGGCCGGTGAACTCGTCGATGATCACGACTTCGCCGCCGCGCACGATGTAATCCTTGTCGCGCTGGAACAGCCGGTGCGCCTTCAGCGCCTGCTGCAGGTGATGCACGACCGTGACGTTTTCCACGTCATAGAGCGACTCGCCCTTCAACAGGTCCGCTTCGGCAAGCAGCTGCTCGAGCTTCTCGTTGCCCGCTTCGGTAAAGTGGGCGGAGCGCTGCTTTTCATCGACCTCATAGTCCTCTTCGGTGAGGTGCGGAATGAAGGTGTCGATCGTGTTGTAGAAATCGGTGCGATCCTCGAGCGGACCGGAAATGATCAGCGGCGTGCGCGCCTCGTCGATCAGGATGCTGTCCACCTCATCGACAATGGCGAAATGGTGGCCGCGCTGCACCATCATGGATCGCTCATGCGCCATGTTGTCGCGCAGATAGTCGAAGCCGAATTCGTTGTTGGTGCCGTAGGTCACGTCGGCCGCATAGGCCGCACGGCGCTGCTCTTCCTGCAGGCCGTGGACGATCACGCCGGTGGTCAGCCCGAGAAAGCGGTAGACGCGGCCCATCCAGTCGGCATCGCGACTGGCCAGATAGTCGTTGACGGTGACCACATGCACGCCCTTGCCCGTCAGCGCGTTGAGATAGGCCGGAAGCGTGGCGACCAGGGTCTTGCCCTCGCCGGTCTTCATCTCCGAGATCTTGCCTTCGTTCAGCACCATGCCGCCGATCAGCTGCACGTCGTAGGGGCGCTGGCCGAGCACGCGCCTGGCCGCCTCGCGCACCGTGGCGAAGGCCGGGACGAGAAGATCGTCGAGCGATGCCCCTTCGGCGATCTGGGCACGGAACGCGTCGGTGCGGGCGCGCAGCGCGTCATCGGAAAGCGCCTGCACCTCCGGCTCGAGGGCGTTGATTTCCTCGACCTTGGACGTATAGGTCTTGATCTTGCGATCGTTGGCGGAACCGAAGATTTTGCGGGCGAGAGCGCCGAGGCCGACCATGATGGTCCTTCCTTTGGGAAACCGGACCGCTTCGCGAAATGCGGCACGGCTTGAGAGACGAGCAGTTATGACAGGCAGCGGCACGCGCGGAAAACGATTGTCCTTTCACACGCACCGCCCATATAAAGACCAATCCCTACCGCAGGCCGGGACGCTCGACAGATAAGAGCGCCCTGAAAGCTTGTCAACGCTGCCGGTTTCGGCAAGTGTTCCCCGGCACGCCGGGCATGGTGATTTCTCGCCCGGCCAGAGGGAAACATCCGCCGGACCCTACGCACGGTCACCGCGCAGGAGGCGGGGGCACACCCGAAGCGCATGGTCCAGCCAACAGGCTGCTCAACGGGACCCGCACGGCGGCCCGCAAGACACAGACCCAGACACAAGGATTTCACATGTTTCGCACCGTCCTGACCGCAGCCGCGCGTCCGCTCGCCATCACAGGCCTGCTGGCTGCGCTCGCTGTGATGCCCGCACACGCGGAAGAGGATGACGAAGTGGTCGCGCGCGTCAACGGCGTGGACATCACCCAGACCGATCTCGCGCTGGTCGGCGTCGACTACGCCAAGGACCTGATGCAGGTGCCCGAGGCGATGCGCCCCAAGGTGCTGACCGATGTGATGATCGACATGCACGTGCTCGCGGACGCCGCGCGCGCCGCCGGCCTCGATGACGATCCCGACTTCAAGAAGCATATCGCCTATCTGGAAACCCGTGCCCTGCGCGACGCCTTTTTCCGCAAGCAGGTGGAACTGGAGACCAGCGACGAAGACCTGAAGGCGGCCTATGACGCCAAATTCGCCGACTTCGAAGGCCCGGACGAACGCCATGCGCGTCATATCCTGGTCAAGACCGAAGACGAGGCGAAGGCGGTGATCGCCGAGCTGGACGCGGGCAAGGACTTCGCCGAACTGGCCAAGGAAAAGTCCACGGGCCCGAGCGGTCCCAGCGGCGGTGACCTGGGCTTCTTCACCAAGGGCCGCATGGTTCCCGCCTTTGAAGAGGCCGCGTTTGCGCTTGAGGTTGGCGCCTATACGAAGGCACCGGTCGAGACCCAGTTCGGCTGGCATGTGATCAAGGCCGAGGAAGACCGCAAGCAGCCCGCGCCGGCCTTCGAGGCGGTCAGGAACAGCCTGCGCGAGGAGATTCTCCGCGCGCGCTTCCAGAAGGTGATGGCCAAGCTGAAGGCCGACGCGACGATCGAGATCGTCAATGTTCCGGGATCCGAGCCGGCTGCCGAGGCCACCGAAGACAAGCCTCAGTAAGATCGTGACGTCTTGGCCGTCCGCAAAAGCGGGCGACCACGAGCTTATGGGCGTCGGCCGTCATGTGACGGCCGGCGCCTTGTCATTTGAGCCATGAGCCGCACAGGTGCCGCGCCGCCTTGCGCAAGGACTCCGGATCGTCCTCCAGCCTATCCATCAGCAGGTGGCTCAAGGCAAAGGATCCGATCAGCTCCGCCGCCAGCGCCGGATCGACATCGTCGCGAAGCTCGCCGCGCATCTTCGCCCGCTCCATCATGCGGCCGGTGTGAGCCTGCCGTTCGGTACGGTAGGCCCGGACCGCATCAAGGGCGGCGGCGTCCGTCTGGGCTTCCGCCAGAACTGATCTGAAGATGTTGCCCGCCGAGGTTTCCCGCCACAGCCCGAACAGGTTGCGCAGGAACAAAAAGACGTCCTCTTCCAGCGACCCGGTATCGGGCGCGGCCGCATTCCCTTTCTGGCCCTGATAGACCTCGAGCAGCAGCGCCGCCTTGCTCGGCCACCACCGATAGATCGTCGGCTTGCCGGCCCGCGCGCGCCGCGCCACCGCCTCGATCGAGAACCCCGCATAGCCATCCTCGCGCAAGATCGCTTCCGCCGCCTTGCGGATCGCGTCGGCGCTTGCCGGATTGCGCCGCGCACCGATCGACTTGCGCGGCTGGCTGGCCTTGTCCATATGCGTCTCCCCAGTGCTTTCAGGTGCCGATGCGCCCACCGCAGCGATCCACACCCTTGTGGACGGCACGATAGCATTCCTTGTGAAATAACGGCACGGCACGTTCCATTTACGGACACGCGATCTTGCAGCGCGCCGTGCGCGCCTGGCGCATCAACCTCCCGCCAGGCGCAAGGCGCCGCCGGACGGCCGCGGATGCTCCGAAGGGGGTTGCGCCTCCCGCGGTCATCGGGCAAGGCTTTGCCGTCCTCCGGGACGCAGTCACCCGCAATTCCTCTCCGAGGCCCCCATGTCGACCGCCATTTCGCCGCTTGCCCCGCAATCCTATCCGTCCATGCCGGATGTGCCGGGCGTGCGCTTCGCCACCGCAGAAGCCGGCATCAAGTACAAGGGCCGCACGGATGTGCTGCTGATGCTGCTGGAACCCCAGACCCGCGTGGCCGGCGTGTTCACGAAATCCCGCTGCCCCTCGGCGGCGGTCGACTGGTGCCGCGCGAATCTCGCCACGGGAACGGCCCGGGCGCTGCTGGTCAATTCCGGCAATGCCAACGCCTTCACGGGCAAGAAGGGCCTAGCAGCGGTCGAGCTGTCGGCAGACATCATCGCCAGGGCCATAGGCTGCGCGCCTTCGGATATCTATCTTGCCTCCACGGGCGTCATTGGCGAGCCGCTGGCTGCCGAAAAATTCGCCTCGGTCGCCGATGACCTGACCCAGCGCGCCGACGCCGGTCCCTGGATCGAGGCCGCCAGGGCCATCATGACCACGGATACCTTTCCCAAGGTCGCCACCCGCACCATCGACCTGGGCGGTGTGAACGTGACGCTGAACGGCATCGCCAAGGGCGCGGGCATGATCGCGCCCGACATGGCGACCATGCTGTCGTTCCTGTTCACCGATGCGCCGATTGCCGCGCCGGTGCTGCAGCAACTGCTGGCGGACGCGGCCGGGCAGTCGTTCAACGCCATCACCATCGACAGCGACACTTCCACATCCGACACCGTGCTGCTGTTTGCCACCGCCAAGGCGGCCGAGCGCGGCGCGCCCGAAATCACCGATGCCGGCGACCCACGGCTTGAGCCTTTCCGCAAGGCCCTGGCCGAACTGATGCAGGAACTGGCGCACTGGATCGTCAAGGACGGCGAAGGCGCGCGCAAGTTCGTCGCGGTCACCGTGCAGGGCGCCGAAAGCGATGCCTCGGCCAAGCGCATCGCCCTGTCGATCGCCAATTCTCCTCTGGTGAAGACGGCAATCGCCGGCGAGGACGCCAACTGGGGCCGCGTCGTGATGGCGGTGGGCAAGGCCGGCGAGCCGGCCGACCGCGATCGCCTGGCCATCTGGTTCGGCGATGTGCGCGTGGCCTTCGAGGGCGAACGCGATCCCGACTACTCGGAAGCCGCCGCCTCCGCGGTGATGAAGCAGCAGGAAATCGCGGTGCGCGTTGACCTGGGACTGGGCAGCGGTGCGGCCACCGTCTGGACCTGCGATCTCACCAAGGAATACGTGGCGATCAATGGCGACTACCGGAGCTGAGTCTCGGCCGCGCACCGCCAATAGTCGTTATCGTTAACCGGTCGTTCGGGCCGCGTCTCACTACGGAACACAGCGCCCATGTCACGGATGCTCCTTGTCGTCGCCTGCGCCCTTGTCGATGTCGACGGCCGGGTTCTCATCGCCCAGCGGCCGGTCGGAAAATCCATGGCCGGATTGTGGGAATTCCCCGGAGGCAAGGTGGAGAGCGGCGAGCGGCCGGAAGACACACTGATCCGCGAACTCGCCGAGGAACTTGGAATTGAGGTTAAAAAAGAGTGCCTTGCGCCGCTGACCTTCGCCAGCCACGCTTATGATGATTTTCACCTGCTCATGCCACTTTACGTATGTCGGCGGTGGTCGGGAACGACCCGCGGCGTGGAAGGACAAGCCCTCAAGTGGGTGCGTCCGGTGCGCCTGAGGGACTATCCGATGCCGCCAGCGGATGAACCGCTCATTCCGCACCTGATCGATCTCCTCTAGGCGGATCGCGCAGGCAGGTCTGAGCAGCGTGAGTGGATGCAATGGCGCCTCGGACCGAAAAGACAAACAAGACCGCGCTGCGGCGCCTGGCCGCTGCATTCGTCCGCGACGAGCGTGGATCGACCGCCATCGAATACGGCCTGATCGCTGCGATCATCACCATTGCGCTGATCGGATCGCTGATGACTCTGCAACAGAGCGTCTCTGAAGCGCTCTACAATCCCCAGGTCGCCAACGCGCTGGTGCAGTCGTCCACCGACTGATCATTCAGTGCGCGCCGGTAAGGTGCGCGACACGCGATCCTACAGTTTTCCCAAGCCTTTGATACGGCCACCCGGGTTCCGCCCGGCAGTGGCCGCCTGCTGTGCCGTGTGCCCGGCTACCCGCCCGACTGTGTGCCTGGCTGCGTGTCCGGGCGTATGCCGTTGGCGGAATCGTGCCGCTTGATCAAAAGAGTCGTTGCGCAGCGGCCGGACCCGGCTAAGTTTGCATCGCAGCAATTTGATACGCCAGCGTGAGCAGCACGGAGCATTCCCATGAGCCAGGCCATGGCCGCAGACACCGCACCGAACGCATCCGAGATCGATGCCATCGCGCTTGCCCGCAAGGCTCTGCCCGCGATTGAAGGGCTGCTGGAGCACGCCCGTTCCGCCGTGCGCGACCGCGTCGCGGTCGACGGCCGAGTGTCGTCGGCACGCGTCGAGGCCGAGCAGCGGGCCACCCACGGCCTTGCCTGGCTGGCCACCTATGTGGAAGCGCTGCGCCAGATGAGCGCCTACGCCGACCGGCTGCAATCGGAGAGCCGGCTGGGGGAAATCGAGACCCTTCTGGTGCGGCTGGCCTTCGGCGAATACCTGTCCCAGATCTTTGGCGGCATCCCGATGAGCCAGGGCGAGATCGTTCGCCTCGCCGATCTGGGGGTCCCCGCGCTGGCCTCCGCGCAAGCCCGCACCGAGGCGGTCGAGACATTGATCGCCACCGGCAGCACGCCGGAGCTGCGCGCCCGCATCGTCGTCCTGATGCGCGAAAGCGAAGGCTCCGCGACGCTCGGCGACGCTGGGCTCGAGGAGACCTACGAGCAGATCCGCAACGAAATGCGCCGCTTCGCCGACGCCGAGGTGCTGCCGCATGCCCATGAATGGCATCTGAAGAACGAATATATTCCGCTCTCGATCATCGAGAAGATGTCCGAACTGGGTGTTTTCGGCCTGACCATTCCCGAGGAATACGGCGGGCTGGGACTCGGCAAGGAGAGCATGTGCGTGGTCTCCGAGGAGCTGAGCCGCGCCTATATCGGCGTCGGATCGCTCGGCACCCGCTCGGAAATCGCCGCGGAACTGATTCTGTGCGGCGGCACCGACGCCCAGAAGGAAAAGTGGCTGCCGCTGATCGCCTCCGGCGAGATCCTGCCGACCGCCGTCTTCACCGAACCCAACACCGGCTCCGACCTTGCCTCGCTGAAAACCCGCGCGGTGCAGGACGGCGACGTCTGGAAAATCACCGGCAACAAGACCTGGATCACCCATCCGGTGCGCGCCGACGTGATGACCCTTCTGGCCCGCACCAACCCGCAGGAGGCGGGCTACAAGGGCCTGTCGATGTTCCTGGCGGAGAAGCCGCGCGGCGACGACGCCAATCCGTTCCCGGCAGAGGGCATGAGCGGCGGCGAGATCGAGGTGCTCGGCTACCGCGGCATGAAGGAATACGAGATCGCCTTCGACGGCTTCGAGGTCAGCGGCGAGAATCTGCTCGGCCAGGTCGAAGGCCAGGGCTTCAAGCAGCTGATGCAGACGTTCGAAGGCGCCCGCATCCAGACCGCCGCCCGCGCCATCGGCGTCGCCCAGTCCGCCATGGAGCTGGGCCTGCGCTATGCCCAGGAACGGATTCAGTTCGGCAAGCCGCTGATCGACTTCCCGCGCGTCTCCGACAAGCTGGCGATGATGGCCGCGGAAGTGATGATCACCCGCCAGCTGACCTATCATTCCGCCCGGGAAAAGGATCGCGGTCACCGCTGCGACCTGGAAGCCGGCATGGCCAAGCTGCTGGGCGCCCGCGTCGCATGGGCCGCCGCCGACAACGCCGTGCAGATCCATGGCGGCAACGGATTCGCCCAGGAATACCCGGTGTCCCGCGTGCTCTGCGACGCCCGCATCCTGAACATCTTCGAAGGGGCTGCCGAAATTCA
>JBFHII010000032.1:0-12515 GCA_041596535.1 Breoghania sp.
GCGACCGCTTCGCCGTGCTGTCCGACATCCTCGGTGATGAAGATCACCTCGGCGACATGGACTTCAAGGTTGCGGGTTCCTCCGACGGCATCACCGCGCTGCAGATGGACATCAAGATCCAGGGCATCACCGAGGAGATCATGAAGATCGCTCTCGGCCAGGCCCGTGACGGCCGTATTCACATCCTCAACGAGATGGCCTCGGCGCTGACCGAAGCCCGTCCGGAGCTGGGCGAGCATGCCCCGCGCATCGAGGTGATCAAGATCGCGGTCGACAAGATCCGCGAAGTGATCGGTTCGGGCGGCAAGGTGATCCGCGAGATCGTCGAGAAGACCGGCGCCAAGATCGACATCGCCGACGATGGCACGATCAAGGTCGCCTCGTCCGACGGCAAGGCCATCCAGGCGGCGATCAACTGGATCAACTCGATTGCGGCCGAGCCGGAAGTTGGCGTTATCTACGACGGCACCGTCGTGAAGACCGTCGATTTCGGCGCCTTCGTGAACTTCTTCGGCCCCAAGGACGGCCTGGTTCACATCTCCCAGCTGGCCCCGCAGAAGGTTGCCAAGACCACCGACGTCGTCAAGGAAGGCGACAAGGTCAAGGTCAAGCTTCTCGGCTTCGACGATCGCGGCAAGGTGCGCCTGTCGATGAAGGTTGTCGACCAGGAGACCGGCGAAGAGATCAAGCAGGACTGATCCCGTTTCGATCCGAACGAATGATGAAAGGCCGGGGCATATGCCCCGGCCTTTTGCGTTTGCGGGCGGTTTGCCCGTCGTTGCCTCTTTGCCCGCGCCCCTTCCCCTGTTATATCGCCCGCAAGCAAAGCCGTGGGAGCCGTCATGTCTGATATGCGTCTAGCCGTCGTTGGAGCCTCGGGCCGCATGGGCCGCGCGCTGGTCCGCGCCGTGTGCGACATCCCCGGCGCCACGGTCGCCGCCGCCATCGAGCGCCAGGGCTCGGAGTTTCTCGGCCAGGATGCCGGCACGCTCGCAGGCGTTGGCGCACTGGATGTGCCGATCACCGATGATCCGCTTGCGGCTTTCATCGCCTGCGAGGGGGTTCTTGACTTCACCGTGCCCGCGGCCACCGTCGCCTATGCCGAGCTGACAGCCCAGGCGCGCATCGTGCACGTCATCGGCACCACCGGCTGCGCCGCCGAGGACGACGCAAAGATCGCCGCCGCGGCGCGGCACGCGACCATCATCAAGTCCGGCAACATGAGCCTCGGCGTCAATCTTCTGGCCGGGCTGGTGCGCCAGGCGGCGCGCGCGCTGGACGAGGATTTCGACATCGAGATCAGCGAGATGCACCACCGCCACAAGGTCGACGCGCCCTCGGGCACGGCGCTGCTGCTGGGTCAGGCCGCGGCCGAGGGGCGCGACATCGACCTGGGCGAGCGGTCGGTGCGCACGCGCGACGGGGTCACCGGGCCGCGTCCCGTGGGCGACATCGGCTTCGCGACCCTGCGCGGCGGCTCGGTCATCGGCGATCACACGGTGATCTTCGCCGGTGAAGGCGAGCGCATCGAGCTGTCGCATATGGCGGGCGACCGGGCGATCTTCGCCCGTGGCGCGGTCAAGGCGGCCCTGTGGGGCCGCGGCGGCAAACCCGGACTGTTCACGATGGCCGACGTGCTCGGCCTGAAAGACTGATCGTTTCCATCCCGCGCGCCGCCTGCCCTCCCCGGGGCGGGCGTGGCTCCGGGAGAACTGCATGGAGTACCGCATGGAACGTCTTCTGGTGCTGGTCCGTCACGGCCAGAGCGAGTGGAACCTGAAGAACCTCTTCACGGGCTGGAAGGATCCCGACCTGACCGAGAAAGGCGTGGCCGAAGCGAACGCCGCCGGCGCCAGGCTCAAGGACATGGGGCTGTCGTTCGACATCGCCTTCACCTCCGACCTCGGCCGGGCCCAGCGCACCCTGAAGCTGATCCTCGAGCAACTGGGCCAGCAGGACCTGACGACGATCCGCGACCAGAAGCTGAACGAGCGCGACTACGGCGATCTCACGGGCCTGAACAAGGACGACGCCCGGGCAAAATTCGGCGAGGAGCAGGTGCACATCTGGCGCCGGTCCTTCGACGTGCCGCCGCCGGGCGGCGAGAGCCTGAAGATGACGGCCGAGCGCGTTCTGCCCTACTATGAGAGCGAGATCCTGCCGCGGGTGCTCAAGGGCGAGAAGACGCTGGTGGCCGCGCACGGCAATTCGCTGCGCGCGCTGATCATGAAGCTGGAGAACCTGTCGCCGGAGGAAATCCTCAAGCGCGAGCTGGGTACCGGAACGCCGATCATCTATCGCCTCAACGAGGACGGCTCTGTGAAAAGCGTAGAGGATCTGGCGGCGTAGGAACCGCCTCCCAAGCGACAGCGGAATTCAAGCACCGCATCCAGAATCCGAAAGGCGGCCTCCATTGGCCGCCTTTCTTGTTTGCAGGAGGGAGTCCGCGGGCCGCCGCCGGCCGGTCAGGCTGCGGCAACCTCCTTGAGGAACCCGGTGATCCGGATCTGCAGGCTTGCGGCATTGTCGGACACGTTCACCGCGGTGCCGAGGACATCCGCCGACGCGGTCGACGACATCTCCATGGAGGTCGACATCTCGTTGACCGTGCGGCTGACAAGGGTCGTGCCGTCGGCCACGTTGCGGATCGACCGGCTTATTTCGGTCGTGGCGCCGGTTTGCTGGGTGACTTCGGCGGCGACTTCGCCTGTCAGGCTCCGGACCTCGCCCATGATTGTCGAAATCTGAGCGACGGCTGCGACCGCCTCCTGGGTGGATGACTGGATCGCCGCGATCTGGGCGGAGATTTCTTCAGTGGCCCTGGAGGTCTGCGTGGCGAGCGACTTGACCTCCGATGCAACGACCGAGAAGCCGCGTCCGGCCTCACCGGCGCGGGCCGCTTCGATGGTCGCGTTCAGCGCCAGCAGATTGGTCTGCCCGGCGATGTCCTGGATCAGCCCGACGATGTCGCCAATGCGCTGCCCGGATTCCGCGAGCATCTGGATCTTCGCATGCGATGTCTGGGCTTTCTCCGCCGCCATCTGGACGACCTGTTCGGATCTCCGGATGCGCGCCTGCATGCCTTGCGAGGAATCTTCAAGTTGCGCCGTCGCGGATGCGACGCTCTGAATGTCCTGATTGGCGGTTTCAAGCCGTCGGGACGCTTCCGAGGCGGCCGCCGCCGATCCCCTGGCAATGCCGTCCAGCGATTCCGCGCGCCCGGTCATCTGGTCCATTTTGTCGTGAACTTCAGCCAGCAATCCTTCGATGCTGTGCTCGAAGTCCTGAATAGTGCTCTCCAGCTTCTCCTGGCGCGCCCGTTCGGCGTGCCGCGCCTTGAGCTGCTCGGTCTCCAGGAGTTGGCGGCGTCCAAGGTTCTGCGTGAAGGTGTCCAACGCTGCAGCAAGTTCCGTCACTTCGCGTACACGCGAGACAGGAGCGGCCTCGTTCACCGCGTCGCCTTCCGCGAGGCGCCTGATCTGGGAGGTCACCTGCTTCAGCGGGGACATCACCTTGCGGTGCAGCCAGAAAAACACGGCCAGCGATATGATCAGCGCGGCGATCAGGGCTGCGATGGCGGTGATCAGCAGCCTCTGTCCTTGTCCCTCGATCTGATCAAGCAGATCCGATTGGGATGCTCGCGCACTTTGGGACATTGCCAGCAGATCGTTGCCGAACCGGGCCACGATGCTCTCCAGCGTGCCAAGCTCGCGTTGCATGGTCAGGGTCGCGCCATTGAACTGGCTGATCATGTCCAGCGCGGCATATCGGTCCCGCTTCGCAAACCGGGCGACGGCCCTGTCCTTCGCCGGAACCGACTTGATGAGCTTTCTGGCCGCATCGTATTCCTGACCGAGTTCGGCGAGCGATTTCTGCACCTCTGCAAGCTTGTCCTGATCGGGTGCGGCCAGAAACTCGGACATGGAGCCGACGGTGGTCTCAAGTCCGGCGCGCATCGCGTTGGCCGGCGCCTCCGCGACTGTCCGCAGGACCGCCTCGAACGCATAGCCCGTTCGCAGGAGGGCGGTTGTGGCGGGTTGCACCGTGGTCAGCACGTCCTGCCTTGTCCGGCGGGCGACAACGATCATCTTCATCGCGGGTGGAACTTCCGCGAGTAGGTCGCGCAGGCGTTGTGCGGTTTCGGCGTCGTTCCGGGCCTCCAGCCCCTCGGCGAAGCGCACGACCGCATCACTCACCGGTTGTATGACCGGTTCCAGGACCATGGCGTCATCCTGGGGGAGTTCCGGCAGCGCGACCGTCATTGCGGACTGCATCAGACTGTCGAGCGCGACCATCACGTGATCGGACTTGCTTGATGAATCCATCGCGGTCCGGTAGCTCGCAAACGAGTTTTGCAGTGCGAAAACCAGAAGCATCGTCATCAACACCACCGCGGCAAGCGGCAGGAGGAGTGCGCCGAATCCAAGGTTTATCAATAGACCGAAGGATCCGTTTCGGCGCTCAGCCGCCCGTGCAAGCGCGGGCCTTTCTCCGGCCGGAGACCCGCTTCTTTCCCTGCGAAACATCGACATGCAGTCTTATCCTGTAAGGACTTCGTCGCGCGGTTATAATCTTTGATAAATTAAGAAGAAGAAAATTGCCGGCTAAGTAACGGTCTAAATTTGCTGAATAATTCAGAAAAATCTTTTATGACAGTTTCATGACATGCATATTTTACTTAAAGTAATGAACTTTATTAAAAGAATAACTCTGAATTACTGGATGCTGATCCTCACGTTCGGCTCGTCATATCCAGCTTCTCTCGAAGAGATGCCTTCGAGCGGCGGATGGCAATGATCTGCGCCAATTCCATTGCACTGCAAAATTTCGATGTGATTGGAGATTGTCTTCACGAGATGGAAGACCGCAGCCCGAAAGATGGTGCGGGCTCGGGACTGGATACTTGCCGGTCCCTCCGCGGGGAGATGGAGAGCAGGCCGATTCCCTCATCCCCTCCCGCGCAAAAGGGGGAGGGGACAGGGGCTGTCCGGGCCCGGTCACATGCGGACAGACGCTGTCTGCGTGTCGCATCCGCACGCCGACAGGGCCTTGCGGCTCAGACGTCGAAGCCGTTCTGCTGGGCCAGGGTCTTGAGCGAGACTTCCGGCCGCGCGCCGACGTGGGAGATGACCTCCGCCGCCGCAAGCCCGCCGAGCGTGGCGCAACGCGGCAGCTCGTAGTCGCGCGCAAGGCCGTAGAGGAATCCCGCGGCGAAGAGATCGCCGGCACCCGTGAGGTCGACCACATTGTCGGCAGGAGCGGCGTTGATGTGGTGGGTCTCTCCGCGCGTGACGCTCAGCGAGCCTTTCTCGCCCAGCGTGATGACCGCGAGCCTGGCGTCTTCGCGCACCGCGTTGACGGCGGTGTCCAGATCGGCCGTCTGGTAGAGTGCGCGCAGCTCGTGCTCGTTGGCGAAGAGAATGTCCACCGAGCCGTCCTGGATCAGTCCGAGGAACTCGTCGCGGAAACGATCGACGCAGAAGCTGTCGGACAGGGTCAGCGCGGTCTGGCGTCCGGCGTCATGGGCAAGCTGCATGGCGCGGCGGAACGCTTCCTTCGCGGCGGGCGGGTCCCACAGATAGCCTTCCATGTAGGTGATGGCCGAGGCGCCGACGACCTGCGGGTCGATGTCGTCCGGGGTCAACTCGGTGCAGGCCCCCAGGTAGGTGTTCATGGTGCGCTCGCCGTCCGGCGTGATGAGGATCATCGAGCGCGCCGTGGGGCTGCTGTTCTTCAGCGGCGGGGTCTCGAAATGCGCGCCGATGCCGCGCATGTCGTGCCGGTAGGCCTCGCCCAGTTCATCGTCCGCCACCTTGCCGATATAGGCCGCCTGCCCGCCCAGAGAGGCAAGCCCGGCAATCGTGTTACCCGCCGATCCCCCGGACATGCGAACCGCCGAGCCCATCTTGCCGTAGAGACGCGTGGCCTCCTCGGTATCGATCAGGCGCATCGACCCCTTGATCAGGTTCTCGTTGACGAGAAAGTCGGATTCGATGTGGGCGAAGACGTCGGCAATGGCGTTGCCGATGCCCAGGACGTCGAATTTCAGATCGGTCATGCGGTGGGGATCCATGGGTCGAGAAACAAAAGGGTGAAGACGGCACCGGCACCCGCTGTGGGGCGCCGGTGGTCGGGTCAGATATTGGGTGTCGGACGCAATGCGCGGTTAGCTTCCGGTTCGCGGATCTTTTCACGGAACGGGCTGGCGCGGTAGACGCCGAGCACTTTCATCTCGGCCGAGAAGAACGCGAGCTCCTCAAGCGCCAGGGCGACGTTTTTGTCATCGGGGTGGCCTTCCACGTCGGCATAGAACATGGACGCGAAGAACTGGCCCTCGAGCTGATAGGATTCCAGCTTGGTCATGTTGACGCCGTTGGTGGCGAAACCGCCCAGGCCCTTGTAGAGCGCCGCGGGCACGTTGCGCACCCGGTAGACGAAGGTGGTGATGACCGGTTGGCCGTTGTTGGCCGCGCGCAGGTCGTCGCGCGAGAGGATCAGGAACCGCGTCGTGTTGTGTGCCTCGTCTTCGACATCGCGGGCGAGGATCTCCAGCCCGTATGTGCGCGCGGCGAGTTCCGGCGCCAGCGCCGCGGCGCTGAGGTCGCCGCGTTCGGCGATCTGCCGCGCGGAGCCGGCGGTATCGGCGCCGATCACCGCCTCGAGCTTGCGGGCACGGATCAGCTTGCGGCACTGGCCCAGCGCCATGACGTGGCTCTGCACGCTCTTGAGCCCGTCCAGCGTCGCGCCCTTGGGCGCCATGAGCTGGAAACGGATCGGCATGAAATACTCGCCGATGATGTGCAGGTCCGAGCGCGGCAGCAGGTGATGGATGTCCGCGACACGACCGGCGACGGAGTTTTCCACCGGGATCATGCCAAGATCCGCACGGCCTTCCTCAAGCGCTGCAAAGCAGTCTTCGAACGTCGCGCAGGGCATCGCCTCGTAGTCGGGATAGGCGTCATGGCACGCCATGTGGGAGTTGGCTCCCGGCTCGCCCTGATAGACGATCTTTTTCATTGTCTTCTCTTCTCTCTTTGCAGCGTCACGCGTATCGCGCGCGCAGCCGTTGGTCTATCCGCCGTTCTATCAGACGTTGGCAGGATCCGCCTCGATGACCTTGCGCACGCGTGCCAGGTCCTCGGGCGTGTTGACGTCCATGGGGGTGCTCGCGACCAGGGTCACGTCGATGCGCATGCCGTCTTCCAGCGCGCGCAGCTGTTCCAGCTTCTCGCGTTTCTCCAGCATCGACGGCGGCAGGGATACGAACCGCTCGAGCGCCGCGCGCCGGTAGGCGTAGACGCCGATGTGCTGGTACAGAGGTCCGTCGCCCGACGGCGCCGTGGCACGGGTGAAATACAGCGCCCGGTACCGGTCCGGCTGCGCGCCGTCGACCGGCGTGACCACCGCCTTGACGAAGCCGGGATCGGTGCGGCCTTCCGCTGTGCGGATTTCGGTCATGATGGTGCCGATGTCCACGGCCGGATCGGCGAGCGGCGCGAAGGCCGCGCGGATGGCATCGGGATCGATCAGCGGCACATCGCCCTGCAGGTTGAGGATCACCGGATGGCGACCTTCCGGGTCGGCCGTCCGCGCGGCCTCGTACACCCGGTCAGAGCCCGATTCGTGGTCGGATCTGGTCAACACGGCCTCGCCTCCGGCCGTGTGCACGGCTGCGACAATTCGCGCATCATCGGCCGCGACCACGACCGGCCCGATGGCGGCCAGGCGGGCCTGGCGCCAGACGTGCACGATCATCGGTTCGCCGGCGATCTCCGCCAGCGGCTTGGCGGGCAGCCGTGTCGAGGCCATTCTTGCCGGAATTACTACCAGTGCGCTCGATGCGCGCGCGGTGGTTGATGCGGGGAAAGACGCGGGCATGCGGGGTGTTGAACTCCATGGCCGGGCGGATCGGCAAAACCTGCAGTGACATGGGGCGGCAGCGACGCAGCCCCATGGGCGGACCCAGGGCGGACATTGTATGAACTGGGTGTTTTATACCTATGGACAGCCGCGTCAAAAAATTTGTAGTTTCCGGCGACTTCGAATAAAGGCCTGATGCAGGCTACCGTTGGCCGCGAACGCCGGAATGGACCGCGTGCGGACGGGATGCCGGGCCAGAGACATTCGCTGGGGGGAGACGTACCGTGCGCGCGGCGCAACGGAGACGGCATCCGCTCCAGCCCGGCGCGGCGACGCGCCTGATCGCCAACCGAATGCCAAGTGGAGCCGGATAGCATGGACAGTTTCGAGTTGAACAAGATTGCCGGCGCAGTCTTGCTCTCCCTTCTCATCGTCATGGCGCTCGGGGTCACCTCGGACATTATCTTCGATTCGGAAACGCCCGAGACGCCGGGCTACGTGATCGAGGTTGCGGATGCCGGCGACACCGGCGGCGCGGCAGAGGTCGTCGAGGAAGTCGTGCCGATCGGCACCCTTCTGGCCAGCGCCGACGCCGCCAAGGGCGAGAAGGTCGCGAAGAAGTGCGCCGCCTGCCACACCTTCGAGCAGGGCGGCGCCAACAAGGTCGGCCCGAACCTCTACGAGATTGTTTCCCGCAAGCCGGCGGCGCACGAGGGCTTCGATTATTCCCCGGCGATGGTCGAGTATGGCGCGGAGCACGTCTGGAGCTTCGAGAATCTCGACCACTTCCTGGAAAAGCCGAAGGACGCGGTTCCGGGCACGAAGATGAGCTTTGCCGGTCTGAGAAAGGCCGACGAGCGTGCGGATCTGCTGGCCTATATGCGGACGCTGGCGGCGACGCCCGAGCCGCTGCCGGCCGTGGAAGCTGCTGCGGACGCCGAAGCACCGGCAGAGGCTCCCGCGGAAGCCGAGACCCCCGCAGAGGCTGAAGCGCCTGCGCAATAAGCCGTCGGGCAGTCGCTGTTATCAAAGGCCGGGCACTTGTGTCCGGCCTTTTTCGTGTCTGCCGCTGTTTTGCCTCGAAATCACCGTTAATTATCCGCCAGCGATGCGGCGATTGCGGACGCGCGGTGGACATGAGTCCTGTAATGGGGAATTGTCTCAAGCCGGATCGACATCCGGAGGATTCATGAACAAGCCTGGCCTGCGAAGCACTCTGATCACGGCGCTGTGCCTGTTGTCATCCGCCGTCTGGGCGGATGAGCCGCAATGGCGTCACGCCACCGCACTGACCGGTACGCCGAAGTACGGCCCCGAGGTCACCCATTTCGATTACGTCAATCCCGACGCCCCCAAGGGCGGATTGGTGCGTCTGTCGACATCCGGCGGCTTCGACACGTTCAATCCGGTTCTGCCCAAGGGCAATCCGGCGCCCGGCCTGTCGCTGACCTACGACAGCCTGATGGATCTGGCGCTCGACGAGGCCGATATCAGTGCCGAGTACGGGGTGATCGCCTCGGCCATGCGGTATCCCGAGGATTTCTCCTGGGTCGAGTTCAAGCTGCGGCCCGAGGCGCGCTGGCACGATGGCGAGCCGATCAGCACGGACGACGTGATCTGGAGCTTCGACAAGCAGGTGGAGCTGAGCCCGGCGCACCGCTTCTACTACCGCAACGTGACCAAGGCGGAAGACGTGGGTGATGACACCGTGCGTTTCACCTTCGATGTCACGGGAAACCGCGAGCTGCCGCACATCATGGGGCAGTTGCAGATCCTGCCCAAGCACTGGTGGGAAGGCACCACGCCGGACGGAAAGCAGCGCAGCATCGCCGAGGGCACGCTGGAGCCGCCGCTCGGCTCCGGCGCCTATCGCATCAAGGCGTTCGACGCCAACCGACAGATCACCTACGAGCGGGTGCCCGACTATTGGGGCGCCGATCTGCCGGTGCGGGTGGGCACCAACAATTTCGACGCAATCCGCTACGATTCCTATCGCGACGCGACCGTGCTGCTGGAAGCCTTCAAGGGCGACCAGTACGATTTCCGCTCCGAGAACAGCGCCAAGAACTGGGCCACGGGCTATGATTTTCCCGCCGTTCAGGACGGCCGGGTGATCCTGGAAAAGTTTCCCGACAAGGCGCGCGGCGTCATGCAGGCCTTCGTGCCGAACCTGCGGCGCGAGAAATTCTCCGATCCGCGCGTGCGCGAGGCGCTGAACCTGGCGTTCGATTTCGAAAGCGCCAACCGCACGACCTTCTTCGGCCAGTACAAGCGCATTGCGTCCTATTTCGCGGGCACGGAGTTGGCCGCGACCGGGCTGCCGGAAGGCAAGGAACTCGAGATTCTGGAAAGCGTGCGGGACCTTGTGCCGCCTGAGGTTTTCACCGAGCCCTATGCCAATCCCGTCAACGGCGATCCGCAGAAGCTGCGTGCCAACTTGCGCAAGGCGGTCGGGCTTCTGAAAGAAGCCGGCTGGGAGCTGAAGGGCCGCAAGCTCGTCAACGCCAAGACCGGCGAACCCTTCGAGATCGAGTTCATTGCCCAGGATCCCAATTCGGAGCGCTACGTGCTGCCCTATGCCTCCAATCTCGAGCGCATCGGCATCACCATGACCCTTCGGGTGCTGGATACGCCGCAATACATCAACCGCATTCGCGGGCGCGACTATGACATGACGACGCTCGCCTGGGGTCAGTCCCTCTCGCCCGGCAACGAGCAGCGCGAATTCTGGGGCTCCGCGTCGGCCGACCGGGCGCAATCGCGCAACTACGCCGGCATCAAGGACAAGGGCGTGGACGCGCTGATCGACAAGGTGATCTTCGCGCGTGATCGCGAGGAACTGGTCGCCGCCACCCATGCGCTCGACCGGGTGCTGCTGGCGCATCACTTCGTGATCCCGCAGTGGTACCTCGACGTGAGCCGGACGGCGCGCTGGGACCGCTTCGGTCATCCCGAGAACATCCCGGAATACACCCACGGATTTCCGGAAATCTGGTGGTGGGACGAGGCCAGGGCTGCGCGGGTGGGGCCGCAGAAATGAGCGGAGGCGGCACATCTCGGCGCTCTGTCCTGCGCATGGCCGCAGCCTCCGCGCTGGCACCGCTCGCCTCGGCACTGGTGCCGCAATTCGGGCGCGCGGCATCGCGCAACGGCGCGGAGCATCATGGGCTTTCGGTGTTCGGGGACCTGAAATACGGCCCGGATTTCACGCATTTCGACTATCTGGAACCGGACGCGCCCAAGGGCGGGCGGATCGCCTTTACCGCACCGTCCTGGGCGTACAACCAGAACCCGCAGACCTTCAACACGCTCAACTCCTTCATTCTCAAGGGAGATGCGCCGCCTCGCATGGAGCTGTGTTTCGACAGCCTGATGGTGCGCGCCTGGGACGAGCCGGATGCGGTCTACGGACTGCTGGCGCGCTCGGTCAGCGTGTCGGACGACGGCAACCGCTACAGCTTCCATTTGCGGCCCGAAGCACGGTTTCACGACGGCACACCGCTGACGGCCGAGGATGCGGCCTTCTCGCTGATGTTGCTGAAGGAAAAGGGGCATCCGCTGATCAGCCAGACGATCCTGGAGATGGTCTCGGCGCAGGCGCTTTCGTCCGAGGTGGTCGAGGTGACGTTTTCCGGCAGGCAGACGCGGCAGCTGCCGATGGTCGTCGCCGGTCTGCCGATCGTGTCGAAGCGCTACTACGAGACGCATGATTTCACCGAGACCAGCATGGAGCCGCCGCTGGGTTCCGGTCCCTACAGGGTCGGGGCCTTCGAGCAGGGCCGCACCATCGACTATGAGCGCGTGCAGGACTGGTGGGCACGCGACCTGCCGGTTGCTCGCGGCGCCTTCAACTTCGACGTCATCCGGGTCGAGTTCTTCCGTGACCGGCAGATCGCCTTCGAGGCGATGAAAAAGGGCAAGCTGACGTTCTATGAGGAGTTCACGTCCAAGAGCTGGGCGACGGAGTATAACTTCCCCGCCGTGAACGACGGGCGCGTGGTCAAGGCAACATTTCCCGACGATCGTCCGGCCGGCGCGCAGGGCTGGTTCTTCAACACCCGGCGCGAGAAGTTTGTCGATCCCCGCACCCGCGAAGCGATCGGTCTGGCCTTCGACTTCGAGTGGTCGAACCAGAACCTGTTCTACGGGCTTTACGAACGCACGAATTCGTTCTTCCAGAATTCCGAGATGATGGCCCAGGGCGCGCCGGGAGCTGAAGAGCTGGCACTGCTGGAACCCTTGCGCGACCAGCTCCCCGAGAACGTTTTCGGCGAGGTCTGGCGCGCACCCGTTTCCGACGGAACGGGTCAGGACCGGGCGCTGCTGCGCCGGGCGACCGAGCTGCTGCGCGCCGCCGGCTGGAAGCGCGAGGGCCAGACGCTGGTCTCGGCCGCGGGGGCGCCGCTGTCGGTGGAATTCCTGTCCAACTCCCCAAGTTTCGAGCGCGTCGTTCTGCCCTATGTGAAGAACCTCAGGCTGATCGGTGTGGAGGCGACATTCCGGGTGGTCGATTCGGCCCAGTACCAGTCCCGGCTCAATGACTTCGATTTCGATGTCGTCGGGCGCCGCTATGCGATGAACGCGACACCGGGCGAGGGCATCCGCCAGTTCTGGGGATCGGCCGCCGCGGGACGTCCGGGCAGCAACAATCTCGC
>JBFHII010000033.1:0-12399 GCA_041596535.1 Breoghania sp.
CGGCCCGCCGGTCACCGCGATCATGTAGTGGAACGGCGGGATATCGTGACGCAGGCACGACAGCGCCGCCGCATGCGTTGAATGCACATGCACCACGGCTCCGGCGTCATCGTGTTCGCGGTAGATGTCGAGATGCATGCGCCATTCGGAACTGGGCAGGGTATCGCCGTGATAACCGCCGTCGAGATCCATCTGCACGATCTGCGCCGGTTCCATCGCCGCATAGGGCACGCCGGACGGGGTGATGAGAAACCCTTCGTCGTTGCGCGCGCTGACGTTGCCCGAGGTGCCCTGGTTGAGGCCCGCGGCGTTCATCGCCCTGCACGTCTCGATGATCGCATGACGCAGGGCCGTTTCCGGATGATGGACAATTTTCGTCATGCCCAAGGATTAGGCGAGGGAGGGGAGGCGCGCAAGCGATCTCCGGCGTGCCGCGACGCTATGTCGACCCTGTTCACGACTTCGCGGCCTAGCTCTCGCGCCTTGGCCGCTGTTCCATGCAGCGGTAGAAGTCGGCCAGCGTCTTGCCAGGCTCGTGACGGAAACAGTCGCCGGTATCCCGCATCGCGTTGAACCGGTCGAGGCGGAACATGCGGAAATCATCGCGCAGCTCGCACCATGCGACCAGCGTCCAGACCTTGCCCCAGAACCACAGCCCCAGAGGCCGCACTGTGCGCTCGCTCGCGCGTTCTTCGGCATCGAGATAGGACAGCGCCAGGCGCTTGCGGGCCTGTACGGAACGCTCCAGCGTATCGATCAGCGATCGCACTTCCGGCGTCATTTCAGGCGCGATCGCGTGCACCTCGACGTGGTGGGCGCGGGCGCGCTCCTTGTCCGGCAGGACGGCCTCGATCTTGACCAGGGCCTCTTCCGCCGCGCGCGCCATCGCGGCGCCGCCCCAGGCCCGGATCATGCGTGCGCCGGCGACCAGCGCCACGATTTCGTCATGAGAGAACATCAGCGGCGGCAGATCGAAGCCGTCGCGCATGATGTAGCCGACGCCCGCTTCGCCATCGATCGGCACGCCGGTGGATTGCAGGTCGGCGATGTCGCGATAGATGGTGCGATCGGACACCTCCAGCCATTCGGCGAGCTGCGCCGCGCGGACGAGCCGGCCGCCCCGCAGATATTGGACGATCTGGAAAAGGCGGTCGGCGCGTCGCATTCACTGGTTCCCGACTATCCGGCGTTGACCCTGCCGCGTGCACGACACGCACGCATCCTGCACGCGATCAGCTTTCACGGGGGGCAACCGTTTCGTTCACTTGGCACTTTCGAACAGTCCGATGGAATTGCCATCGGGGTCGAGGCAGTAGCAGAAGCGCCCCGGCGGGATGGTGATTGGATCGGACAGGATCTTGCCACCGGCGTTGTCCAGCCGGTCCATCGTCTGCTCCAGGGTATCGGGGCAGGCGAGGTGAATCGTGGGGCCCGTGCCATCGGATGCGGGCTTGCCGGGATAGAGATGCCCGGCCACGCCGTCGGAGCCGGCGGTGGGGAACATGGCGATCGGGTTCTCATCCATGTCCTCGCGCTTCAGCGTGGTCTGGAAGACCGCGTCGTAGAACTTGATGGCGCGATCGAGATCGGTGACCGGGATTTCGGTCCAGACGACAAAGTGTTCAGGGGTGGTCATGGCGTTTCTCCTCGTTGATGCAACGTTTGCAGTCTAGGCGAGGCCTCCTGACAGCCTGCTGTCAGGAGTGTCCGCGTGGCGCCCACAATTTCCGTGTCACCCCGGCAGCGGGATGTAGTCCGCTTCGTCGCCAGGCACGATGTCGAAGCGGCCGCGGCGCCACTCTTCCTTCGCCTGCTCAATGCGCTCCTTTGACGAGGACACGAAATTCCACCACACGTAGCGTTCTCCGTCCATCGGTTCGCCGCCAAGCAGCTGGAAGCGGGCGTCGGTCCGCGCGGTGACCGACAGGGCGTCGCCGGGCTTGAACACCAGAAGCTGGCCGGGGCGGAAAGGATCGCCGGCGATCTCGATGTCGCCCGACAATGTGTAGATGGCGCGTTCCTCGTATCCCGCATCCAGCGGAATCGTGGCGCCGGCATCCAGCGCCACATCGGCGTAGCACATGTCGGAAAAGGTCTTCGTGGGCGCCCTGGCGCCGTAGAGTTCGCCCGCGATGACGCGCACCCGCGCGCCGGCACTCTCGATAACCGGCAGTGCCGCCCGTGCGTGGTGGGAGAAGTCCGGAGCGGTTTCCTCCGCGTGTGCCGGCAGCGCCACCCAGGTCTGCACGCCGAAAAGCTTCGAGCCGGTGGCCTTCACCTCCGGTGGCGTGCGTTCGGAATGGGTGATGCCGCGTCCCGCCGTCATCCAGTTTACATCACCGGGCCGGATCGACTGCGCCGAGCCGAGGCTGTCGCGGTGGTGGATCTCGCCGTCGTAGAGATAGGTGACGGTCGCCAAACCGATGTGCGGATGCGGGCGGACGTCGACGCCCTCGCCGGTGATGAATTCCGCCGGGCCGACCTGGTCGAGGAAGATGAAGGGGCCGACCATCTGCCGCTTGGGCGAGGGCAGGGCGCGGCGCACGGAAAAGCCGCCGATATCACGCGCGCGGGGCACGATAATCGTGTCGATGGCGTCGCTGCTGACGGCATCGCCCAGGGTGGGGTCGTCGGGACGTCTGCTCATTGCGGTGTCTCGCGGTTGGGGCGCGGCGGTTGCCGGGCGCCCGGCGCGGCCCGTGCCGCGTCAAGCCTGTCAAACGAGAGTAGCGTCTTGCGGAGGGCGATAGAAGCATCACGGCGTCGAACGCAGTGTTTCCGGGCGGTCTCCAGTGTCCGCCGGGTCTCATGCATGAGGCTTTATCAATTCCGCCGAACGGCATATTGTGAAATCGGAGGCACACGTGATGTGCAGCGGCTGCCCGGATGCCACCACATGAACTCGCTCACGTTGCGAAGTGGCATTGTCGGCGGGCGCGACCGCGTCGTCCTGCACGGTCACTTGGGACCGGTGTGTGGATGTTCTGGAGGGTTTGGGAGGACCCGCCGATCTATGCAAATCAGCTATGACTATGGGCTCGCAATTCTGTCGATCGTCATCGCCATTCAGGGCAGCTACGTAGGGCTGCTGCTGGCGAAGTCGCTGTCGGGCCATACGGGTGTAGCCTGGAAGGTGCGGTTCGGTGCCGCGGCGATTTCGCTCGGCGTTGCCATCTGGGCCATGCATTTCATCGGAATGCTTGCCGTGCGGCTGGATATTCCCGTTGGCTACGACGTGCTGCTGACGCTGGTCTCGGCGCTTGTCGCCGCCCTCGTGGTGGGCGCCGGGCTGTGTTGCGGACGGGTGCTGCGGCTGGGCCGCTGGAGTCTCGGGCTGGGCGGCGCCGCCATGGGCGCGGGCATCGCCGGCATGCATTACATCGGCATGGCCGCGCTGACCGGCGTCACCTGCACGTTCGACCCGGTGATGGTCTCGGCCTCCGTCGCGGTGGGCATGGGCGCATCCATGCTGGGGCTGTGGCTGCTGTTCGTGCGCGGTCCCGGTCACAATGTGCTCACCTCCGCGGTGGCCCTGGGTGCGGCCATTTCCGGCATGCATTATATCGCCATGGCGGCGGCCACCTTCGAGCCGCTGGCCACCGTGCAGCCGGTGACCGCGCCGGCCATGTCCAACGACATGCTGGCAATCATCGTCGCCATCATCGCGTTTGCCATTTCCGCGATCTTCTTTCTCACGCTGCTGCCCGATCAGCCGGGCGAGGAGATCGGCGGGCGGGACGGTGCCGATCATTGGCGGCGCCAGGTTTTCGGCAACGCGAACGACGGCGGGCTTGCCGATGAGGACATCGCGGACGACACGGAGCAGGGCTGGAGTGCGGCCGACACCGGCGGCGACATGGTCCGCATCCCGGTGAACAAGGACGGCAAGATCATCCTGCTGACGCCGGAACAGGTCTATGCCGCGCGCGCCGACGCGCATTACACCAGCATCTTTGACGGCGAGCGCAGCTATTTCTGCTCGCTGTCGATCTCGCAACTGGAGAAGCGCGTGCGCAAGGCCGATTTCGTCCGCGTTCACCGCAGCCATCTCGTCAACCTCCGTCACGCCCAGACCTTGCGCCGCAATGGCGAGCAGGGCGTGCTGGAACTCGACGGCGACACCCCCTACCAGGTCCCGGTCAGCCGCAGCCGCCTGAAGCCGCTGAAGATGGCGCTGGGGGTTTAGGGGCGCCGGCGCGCGCCCGCACCGTCTGATCCATCTCAAGGACGCCGGGCGAGGCTCTGGCTACCTCTCGGATGCAACAGGCATTCGAAAGGAGTCACACATGAGCACCACCCCTTATCCTCAGATCACCGAGGCAATCTCCAGGCAGGTCGATGTGCTGAAGAAGGACATCCCGGCGACCATGGAGGGCTTCGGGGCGATGGTTGCCGCATCCGGGACGGATGGCGCGCTGGACTGCAAGACCAAGGAGCTGATCGCGATGGGCATCGCCATTGCGCTGCGGTGTGACGGCTGTATCGGCTTTCACGCCAGGAACCTGGTGAAGATCGGCATATCGCGGCAGGAATTCGAGGAAATGCTGGGTGTCGTCATCTACATGGGCGGCGGGCCGTCGCTGATGTATTCCGCCCAGGCGATGGATGCCTGGGAACAGTTCGGCGGCGCGAAGAGCTGAGGCGCTTCGCTCAGCCGTACCGGCGCCTGGCCTCGATCGCGAGGCCAAGGCCGACCGAGCCGAAGCGGTCGCCGTCGATGACCTGTGCTTCGGAGAACCCGGTGGTGATCGCCTCGCGGACGTTGGGGATCTGGCTGGTGCCACCGGTGAAGAAGATCGCCGAAATGGCGTCGGGCGTCAGCCCGGCGTCCGAGACGCAGGCGAGAGACGCGGCGCGCAGGCGCTCCTGCAGCCGCGCGGTGCTCCGCTCGAAGCCGTCGCGGGTCGCGGTGACGCTCAGTCCGGCCTCGATCCAGTCCAGTGCTGCGTCATGGGCCGGAGCCGAGGACAGGGCAATTTTCGCCGCCTCCACATCGATCAGCATGCTGTGACCCTTGCGCTCCTCGATGATCCCGATCAGCCGGTCGATGAGATCGGGTTGCTGCGCGAGCTGCCGGGTGTGGCGGATCTCGTTGAGCCGTTTGGGATCGTAAAGATGGTGGATGTCGGCCCAGGTCGACAGATCCCAGTAGGGCCCCGCGGGGATTTCCAGATCGCCGCGCTTCTGTAGCGTTTCGTGGCCGAGCACGGGCATGAAGGTGCTCATGCTCAGGCTGCGGTCATAATCCGTGCCGCCAAGCCTCAGGCCGCCGTTGGCGAGAATGTCGCTGGCGCGATCGTCCGCGGCATTGCGGTCGGGTGACAGGCGCACGACGGTGAAATCCGAGGTGCCGCCGCCGAAATCGGCGATCAGTACGAGGCGCTCGCGATCAATCCGGCGCTCGTAGTCGAACGCCGCGGCGACCGGTTCGAACTGGAACGAGATTTCCGAGAAACCGACCTCTTGCGCGATGCGCCGCAGGGTTTCCTGGGCCTGGGCGTCGGCGGCGTCCTTGTTGTCGACGAAGTGCACCGGCCGGCCCAGGACCACGCTTTCGACGGGCGTACCGGCGGTGGCTTCGGCGCGGGCTTTCAACTCCGCGATATACAGTCTGATCACCTCGGAAAACGCGATGCGGCGCTTGTAGATCTGGGTGCGGTCCTCGATCAGCTCCGAGCCGAGCACGGATTTCAGCGAGCGCATCAAGCGTCCCGTGGCGCCCTCCAGATAGGCCTGCATGGCGGCGCGTCCGACCAGGAACGCGTCGTGCGGTTCGGTGCCGAAAAACACCGCGCTCGGAATCGTGACCGCCTCGCCCTCCAGCGGCAGCAGCCGCGGCGCATTGTCGGCGTGAATGGCAAGGGTCGAGTTGGATGTGCCGAAATCGAGTCCGCAGGTAAGTCGCGTCACGAGAATGCCTCTGTCGGCGGTATCGCCGCCGGAATGTGGAAACGCGCGATGGCGCGCATGGTGCGGAACGAAGATCTGGGAGTTGCGAGGCCGCGCGCGGCGGCGAGGGCGCTTCTTACAGGCTTCGCGCCCGGCCTGTCGAGCCTGCAATGACGGATCGCTGCAATTGTCCCGGCGGCTGTGGAACCCGTTTGCGCCTCCGGCCCGACGCGTCTGGCCCAGATGCAGCGGAGGGGCGCGCAGGGTCCGTGTTTGCCCGTTCGGGATTCGCAGGCCGTTTTGCGGTGGGATGCGCGCCGGGCGAAGGTGCTTTCGAGCCGGATATCCTGCCCTTGCGGAAGGGTGTGGTCGCGGCTTGAGTTGGGGGGGCGCGCCGTCCGTGATGTGAGGGCGTCGTTCGTGCGATGATTCCCGTCGTTCGTGCAAAACGCTTTGTCTCTCATGGAATTGAGCGCCGAGGCGCGGTGCGATCAGGCACCATGCTCTCGTATCGCACACCCGCCGTCGGGATAGGAGAGTCCCGCCGCGGGCCGAAAATGGGAGGACGATTGTGATACCGGGAACCTTTTCCTATCACCGGCCGGATTCCGTCGACAAGGCAGTCGCCCTGCTCACCGAATTGGGTGAAGAAGCGCGGCCGCTCGCCGGAGGCCACAGCCTTATTCCGATGATGAAGTTGCGCCTCGCGCAGCCCGAACATCTGATCGACCTGAGCCAGATCGACGCTCTGAAGAGCATCACACGCGACGGCGACACGGTCGTCATCGGCGCCATGGTGTCGCAGCACGATCTCATCGATTCCGGCGAGATCGCCGCCAGCCTGCCGATCCTCATAGAGACCGCCAAGCTGATCGCCGATCCGCAGGTGCGCTATGTCGGCACCATGGGCGGCAATGTCGCCAATGGCGATCCCGGCAACGACATGCCGGCGCTGATGCAGTGTCTGGATGCGCGCTACGTGCTGGCGGGCCCCAACGGCTCACGCGAGGTTGCGGCGCGCGACTTCTATGAGGCGGCCTATTTCACCAAGCTCGAAGCGGGCGAACTGCTCACCGAGATCCGCATTCCGGTGCCGCCTGCCGGGCACGGCTATGCCTATGAGAAGCTGAAACGCAAGGTCGGTGACTACGCAACAGCCGCCGCCGCCGTCGTGCTGACCATGAACGGCGGGTCCTGCGCCTCCGCGTCGATTGCGCTCACCAATGTCGGCGACACGCCGCTCTTCGCGGAAGCGGCCGCCGCCGCACTCGTGGGCAGCACGCTGGACAAGGCGGCGATCGACGCCGCGGTCTCCGCTGCCGAAGCGATCACCGATCCTGCGTCCGACGGACGCGGCCCCGCGGAATACCGCACCAAGATGGCGGGCGTCATGCTCCGCCGCGCGATCGAGCGCGCCAAGGCGCGCGCGGCCTGATCCGCGGACCAAGGAGAGGAAACAGTCATGGCTAAAACACACGTCAAGATGACCGTGAACGGCAAAGAGGTGGAAGCCCTCGTCGAGCCGCGCACGCTGCTCATCCACTTCATCCGCGAGGACCTGGGCCTCACCGGGCCGCATATCGGCTGCGAGACGACGCATTGCGGCGCCTGCACGCTCGACATCGATGGCAAGTCGGTCAAGTCCTGCACGCTGTTTGCCGTGCAGGCCGACGGCGCGGACATCCGCACCATCGAGGGCATGGCGGCGCCCGATGGCGCGCTGCATCCGCTGCAGGAAGCCTTCCGCGAGCATCACGGCCTTCAGTGCGGCTTCTGCACCCCGGGCATGATCACCCGTGCCTACCGCCTGCTGCAGGAGAACCCGAACCCGACGGACGAGGAAATCCGGATGGGGATCGCGGGCAACCTGTGCCGGTGCACCGGCTATCAGAACATCGTCAAGGCCATCCGGGCCGCCGCCGAGGTTATGAACGGCGCTGACGCGAAGGAGGCAGCGGAATGAACGACATGACATTGCCGCGCGAGGAGCGCGAAGCAAAACTCGAAGGCATGGGCTGCAAGCGCAAGCGCGTCGAGGATGTCCGGTTCACGCAGGGCAAGGGCAACTACGTCGACGACATCAAGATGCCCGGCATGGTCTTCGGCGATTTCGTCCGCTCGCCCTATGCCCACGCGCGCATCAAGTCGATCGACACCTCGGCCGCCGAGGCTCTGCCGGGTGTTCTGGCGGTCCTGACGGCGGAGACGCTGAAAACCGTCAACCTGGCCTGGATGCCGACGCTGGCCGGCGACGTGCAGATGGTTCTGGCCGACGGCAAGGTGCTGTTCCAGAACCAGGAAGTCGCCTTCGTCATCGCCGAGGACCGCTACATCGCGGCCGACGCCATCGAGCTTGTCGAGGTCGACTACGAGGATCTTCCCGTCGTCGTCGATCCGTTCAAGGCGATGGACCCGGACGCACCGGTGCTGCGCGAGGATCTGGAAGGCAAGATGGAAGGGGCGCACGGCCCCCGCAAGCATCACAACCATATCTTCGAATGGACGGTCGGCCAGAAGGATGAGACCGACGCGATCTTCGCCGGCGCCGAGGTCACGACCAAGGACATGCTCTCCTATCACCGTTGCCATCCGTGTCCGCTGGAGACCTGCTGCTGTGTCGCCTCGATGGACAAGATCAAGGGTGAGCTGACGCTCTACGGCACATTCCAGGCGCCTCACGTGGTGCGCACGGTGGCCTCGCTTCTGTCGACGATTCCCGAGCACAAGATCCGTGTGATCTCGCCCGACATCGGCGGCGGTTTCGGCAACAAGGTCGGTGTGTATCCGGGCTATGTCTGCTCGATCGTTGGCTCGATCGTGTTGGGCGTGCCGGTGAAATGGGTGGAGGATCGTATCGAGAACCTCTCGGCGACGGCCTTCGCCCGCGACTATCACATGACCACGGAACTGGCGGCGACGGCCGACGGCAAGATCACCGGCCTGCGCTGTCACGTGCTCGCCGATCACGGCGGATTTGATGCCTGCGCCGACCCGAGCAAGTGGCCGGCGGGCTTCTTCAACATCGTCACCGGCTCCTATGACATCCCGACGGCGCACCTCAGCGTTGACGGCGTCTACACCAACAAGGCCCCCGGCGGCGTCGCCTATCGCTGCTCGTTCCGGGTGACCGAAGCGGCCTACGCCATCGAGCGGGCGATCGACCTGCTGGCTCAAAAGCTGAAGATGGATCCGGTCGAGCTGCGGATCAAAAACTTCATCAAGCCCGAACAGTTCCCGTATCACTCGGCGCTTGGCTGGGAATACGACAGTGGCGACTACGAGACCGCCATGCGCAAGGCGATGGAGGCGGTCGACTATGCCGGTCTCCGTCGCGAGCAGGCGGAACAGCGCGCGGCGTTTGATCGCGGCGAGACGCGCCAGCTGATGGGCATCGGCGTCTCGTTCTTCACCGAGATCGTCGGTGCGGGCCCGACCCGCAACTGCGACATCCTCGGCGTCGGCATGTTCGACAGTGCCGAGATCCGCATCCATCCGACCGGCTCGGCCATCGCCCGCATGGGCACGATCAGTCAGGGGCAGGGGCACGAGACCACCTACGCCCAGATCCTGGCGACCGAGCTCGGCATTCCCGCCGACATGATCCAGATCGAGGAAGGCGACACCGACACGGCGCCTTACGGCCTGGGCACCTACGGCTCGCGCTCGACGCCGGTCGCGGGTGCGGCCACCGCGGTTGCCGCGCGCAAGATCAAGGCCAAGGCGCAGATGATCGCCGCACATCTCCTCGAGGTGCACGAGGGCGATCTGGAATGGGATGTCGACGGCTTCCGGGTCAAGGGCCTGCCGGAGAAGACGAAGTCCATGAAGGAAATCGCCTGGGCGGCCTACAACGACCTGCCGCCCAACATGGAACCGGGCCTCGAGGCGGTCAGCTACTATGACCCGCCCAACATGACCTATCCGTTCGGCGCCTACATCTGCGTGATGGACATCGATGCCGATACGGGCGTGCACACCGTTCGCCGCTTCTATGCGCTGGACGATTGCGGCACCCGCATCAACCCGATGATCATCGAGGGCCAGGTGCACGGCGGTCTGACGGAAGGCTACGCAATCGCCATGGGCCAGGAGATCGCCTACGACGAGATGGGCAACGTGAAAACCGCCTCGCTGATGGACTTCTTCCTGCCCACCGCGGTGGAAACCCCCGTCTGGGAGACCGATCACACGGTGACGCCGAGCCCGCATCACCCGATCGGCGCCAAGGGCGTCGGCGAGAGCCCGAACGTCGGCTCGGTGCCGTGCTTCTCCAACGCGGTCAACGATGCCTTCGCGCATCTCGACGCGGGCCACATCCAGATGCCGCATGACAACTGGCGGCTGTGGAGCGTGAGCAAGCGTCTCGGGCTGACAGGGTAGGGCTCCGGTGTTGGCGCGTCCCGGCCCACCCCGTGGCCGGGACGCGCGATTGCCACCTGATGGTGCCGATTGGCGAAGATCAGTGGCGCGGGCAACGCGCCTCCGTGTCCTCCCCGTACCCGCCTGCGCGGGCACAGGCGGCGGCGGGGATCCGGCAATCACCTGCGCGCAGATCTCGCGCATTGCAAGCGGCGCGGAATACCGGATGCCCGACCCGGACTTCGCCCTCCCGCTGATGACACATCGGTTGGTGCGACATTCCATGTACAAACAAACAGCGACATACCCATGACACTCGACAAGGCCGAAATCGCCACACGTCTCGCCGGAGCCGGATATGTGGCGGACAGTGAACTGGGCACCGCGCTGGTGCTGATGGATCTGCTCAAGCGCCCGTTGCTGCTCGAAGGCGAGGCCGGCGTCGGCAAGACCGAGGTCGCCAAGGCCTTGAGCGAGGTTCACGAGGCGCCGCTGATCCGCCTGCAATGCTACGAGGGCCTGGATGCCTCCTCGGCGCTTTACGAATGGAACTACCAGCGCCAGTTGCTGGCCATCAAGACACACGAGCGCGACGGGCTCGCCGCGGAAGCCGTCGAGGCGCAGATCTTTTCCGAGAATTATCTGCTCGAGCGGCCGCTGCTCGCCGCCATCCGGTCCGAAACGCCGTCGGTGCTGCTGATCGACGAGATCGACCGGGCGGACGAGGAATTCGAGGCGTTCCTGCTGGAGATCCTGTCCGACTGGCAGGTCTCGGTGCCGGAGCTCGGTACGATCAAGGCGGTGACCATTCCGCGGGTGATCCTGACCTCCAATGGTACGCGCGAGCTGTCAGACGCGTTGCGGCGGCGCTGCCTGTATCACTATGTCGACTATCCCGACGAGGCGCGCGAGACGCGGATTCTTCAGGCCCGGCTGCCGGGCATCGACACCAGCCTGGCGATCGAGATCGCACGCATGGTGGCGATGATCCGCAGGGAGGACCTGTCCAAGGTGCCGGGCGTGGCCGAGACCGTCGATTGGGCCGCCGCACTTGTCGGCCTCGGGGTCAAGCATCTGGCCGACAAGCCGGAGGTCATCCACGAGACCCTGCTGTGCCTGCTCAAGACACGCACCGATCAGGCCTCGATGACCCGGGAAGTCACCGACCGCCTGCTGGGCAAGGTCGCCTGACATGAGCGCGGCTTCCGCAATGCGCGACCACGGTGAGGTGGCCGATGCCGCCGGCGAAGCCGTGCGTGCGCGCATGACGGATTTCCTGAAGATCCTGCGCGACAATCATTATGCCGTGGGGCTGGACGAAGCGCGTGACGCGCTGACGCTCGCGGAGGCGGGCTATGGCCGCCGCGCGTCGACGCTGCGCCCGGCACTGCGGGCGCTCCTGTGCGCCCGTCCGGCCGACTGGGAGCGCTTCGAGGCGCTGTTCGATGCCCATTGGCTGGGGCGCGGCATGCGCGGCGCGACAAGGGTCTCCGGACAGCCGCAGAAGGCGCCGGCCGGGATCAACCGCATGCCCGGGCCGCCGGGCGGCTCCGGGGCGCCGGACGGCCTGCCGGATCATGTGGAGCGCGGCGAGGATGGCGAGGCTGGAGGCGAGGGCGGGGCGACCCGAGGCGGGGCGTCGCGTTCGGAAGTGCTCGAAGCCACCGACCTGCGCCATGTGGCGGATCCCGAGGCCATCGCCGAAGTCAACGCTCTGGTCGAGCGGCTTGCGCGGCGGATGCGCTACCGGCTGACCCGGCGCGAACGGTTGCGCCGCAAGGGGCGGCGTATCGATCTGCGTGCCACGATCCGGCATTCGGTCGGGCGTGGCGGCGAGCCGATCGACCTGATGCGGCGCAAGCGTCGCGAGACGCCGCTGCGCATCGTGGCGCTGCTCGATGTGTCCGCGTCGATGAGCCAGTACAGCGCGTTCTTTCTGCGCTTCCTGCATGGTATTCTGGATCACGTGCGCGAGGCGGACGCCTTCCTGTTCCATACCCGGCTGGTGCACGTCTCGCCGGTGCTCAGGGAAAAGGACCCGCAGAAGGCGCTGGACCGGCTGTCGCTGGTGGCGCGCGGCTTTTCCGGCGGCACGAAGATCGGCGAGAGCATCGCCACCTTCAACCGCCAGCACGCGGCGCGGGTGGTGCA
>JBFHII010000034.1:0-12369 GCA_041596535.1 Breoghania sp.
CATGCCCGTGAAGCCGGCAAAAAAGGCGTTCATGGCATCGGCGAAGGGCGCCATCATTTCAGCGGCCGTCGGCGGCGGTTTCGGCCGGCCTCGAGCATAGCCGGCCATGAAGGCATCGAGCCAGTCGCGGGCCGGACCGACGGCGAAATTGCGCGCCTGCGATCCCATCATCATGGTGGCGGCCACCGGCATCATTTTGGCCAGCGCGTCGCGTCCAAGACCGGTGCTTGCCGCCACCTGGTCCAGAACCGCCTTGCGGATCGCTTCGTTGGGAAATAGCAGGCCGACGATCGCATCGCCGCCGGAAGCGGCCGATAGACCGCCCGCCAGTCCGGATGCCGAGTATCCGGGTGGCGTAAGGGCCGACATCAGCGCCTGCAATCCGCCCGGACTGGACGCCGAATGGCGAATTCCAGCCCAGAATGCCGGCATCAGCCCGGACATCGCGCGCTCGACATCCGCGTCGCTCATCCCGAACCGCTCGCGCGCTTCCGTCAGCAGGGCCACGGGATCAAACGGCATCGGAAACGGCGGATTGGACATGGACTGATCCTGATTTCTGGTTCGCCATGATCAGGTGCTTCGCCGGCGTGGTCAATTGGCTTGTCCTGATCGGCCCGCAATAACATTGGTCCAGCGCATCGCTTCGCGGGAAAGACGCAGACCTCCGGCCAACATGCGCTGCCGGACCGGCAACAGGGCATTCACCAAATCTTTACGCAACCGGCGACTTCTCTCCTTACGTAAATGTCTCCTTGGGAGTCTTGCGGTAGGTATGCGTATCGATTGCCCGTCATGGAATTCTGCATGTCCAAATTGTCGATACGTCATCGCCTCAATATCATCGTCTCGGTGCTGCTTGCGCTCATTCTCGTGGCGCTGGGCATCATCGGCTACGACGTGCGTTCGGCGATCGACGATATCAAGCAGGAGCAGACGCGGCTGGATCGGCTGCACACTGTCTGGCCGGTGGTTCTGGCCGCGGCGCGGTCGCCCGGAGAGCCGCAAGCTGCGGCAACACTTGCCAGGGCCGCCCTCGCCCGCACGGCGGAGTCCCGGGCACTGCAGCCGCTCGCGCCATTGCTCAGGCATGTAATCGCGCAGCGTGACACGCTGTCGATCCTCAAGCTGGCGCGTGACGAACTCCCCAAGATCGCCTTCGACGGGCTCACCGACACGGGTGTCAACTGGAGCGAACTGGAATTCACCCGGATGCTGTCAATCCAGATTCCCGAGTTCATCTGGCGGCTGGCCGCCCTCCAGAGCAACGTGCACGAGATGGCGGCAAGCCGGACACTCGGCCCCGCCGACCGCATGCTGTTTTTCGTCAACGCAGGCCAGTTCAAGGCCACGGCGGACACCATCGATGCGAACATGCGCAAGTTTGCGGCGGCCCTCCCCGGGGGGAACACGCTCCTGGAAGCCAGCGCGCGCTACGGCGCTGCAAACGGCGCGTTTCAAACCACCGCGGCCAAACTCGCATGGACGATCAAAATGCCAGGATCGCCCACCCGGTTCGATACACGCCCCATCGACCAGGCCTACAGCGAATTCATTGCCGCGACCGCGGACGTCTGGGATCGCGCGCTCGAGCACGTATCTACCCGCGAGGACGAACGGCTGACCATCCGCTTCCGGACCATGCTGATCGTCACCGCCGCGGTGCTGCTGTTCACCGGTCTGGCGCTGTGGTTTGCCATATCCCTGTCGGACTCCATCATCCGTGCGATCGGCAAGCTGGAGACCAGCATCCGCACACTCGCCGACGGCGTCGAGGGCGACGCCCATGCCACAACCGTGCCGGAGGTCGACGGCAAGAGCGAACTGGCCCGCATCGCCAGGGCCGTCGTCTACTATCGCGACCGCGTGGCCGACCGGATCGCTGACGTCCTGCACGATGAAAAGCGCCGCGAGTTTGAACTGCTGTTTGAGCGCAACCCGGTGCCGATGCTCATCCGCGACCCGGTCACCGACCGCATCCTCAACGTCAACCAGGCCGCCGTCGACCACTACGGCTATTCGCACACCGAGTTCCGCACATTGTCCCGGCGCGACATCAAGCCTGCCGACCTCGATCAGGAGCCCAGCGAGAGCTACGACGGGTCCACCGTGCACCGCCACCGCACGGCCGACGGCGAGACCATCGAGGTGATCGTCTTCGAGCGCACCATCTGCGTGGACGCACAAGACGTGCAACTGGCGGCCATCGTCGACATCACCGAGCGCCGGCGGGCCGAGAACCGGCTGTCGTTCCTGGCCCATTACGACGCCCTGACGGGTCTCGCCAACCGGGTGTTGCTGCACAAGCGCCTGGACGAGGAAATCGCGCGCAGCGCCGCTGACCCGGCGCACATGTTCTCGCTGCTTTGCCTCGACCTCGACCGTTTCAAGAGCGTGAACGACACGCTCGGCCATGATGCCGGAGACCAGGTTCTGAAGGCCGTTTCGGACCGCCTGCGCGAACTCGTCGGACCCGGGGACACGGTCGCGCGGTTCGGCGGCGACGAGTTCACGATCCTGCTCAAGGGGCCGACAGGGCCGGCGAAAGCCGAGCAGCTTGCCGAACGCATTTGCCGGACCATGGCACAACCGTTCTCAGTCGGCGGCTCACGCGCCATTCTCGGCACCAGCGTCGGCATCAGCCACTACCCGTGCGAGGCGACCGGTGAAGACGCCGTCATGAAGCATGCCGACCTGGCGCTCAACCGGGCCAAGGCCAACGGCCGCGGCTCCTACTGCGTCTTCGAGCTGGCAATGGGCGAGGAACTGCGCAGGCGTCATGCGTTGGAATCGGATCTGCGTGACGCGCTGAGCCTGTCGCGCTTCGAGCTGTACTACCAGCCGCTGGTCCACATCGATACCAACACGATCTCCGGTTTCGAGACGCTGTTGCGCTGGCACGATCCCGAACGAGGCATGGTGCCGCCTGCCGACTTCATCCCCATCGCCGAGGATATCGGCCTGATCGAGGCAATTGGCACCTGGGTCCTCAACCAGGCCTGCCAGGAAGTGGCCTCGTGGCCGAGCACGGTCAAGGTGGCGGTCAACGTATCCTCGTTCCAGTTCCGCAACGGCCAGCTGGTCGATGTCGTCAAGAAGGCACTCAGCTCATCGGGGCTTGAACCGCAGCGGCTGGAGCTGGAAATCACCGAGAGCATGCTTCTTGCCGACAGCGAGACGACGCTTGGAACCCTGCACCGGATCCGCGACCTTGGTGTGCGCATCGCCATGGACGATTTCGGAACCGGCTACTCGAGCCTGAGCTACCTGCGTTCGTTCCCCTTCGACAAGGTCAAGATCGACCGCTCTTTCGTCAGCGATCTGGGCAACACGGCGGAAGCGGATGCTATCGTGCGCGCCATCGCCGGATTGAGCAACGAACTCGGCATGACGACGACAGCGGAAGGCATCGAGACCCACGATCAGCTCAGGCAGATCCGGGCGCACGGCTGCACCGAGGCGCAGGGCTTCCTGACAGGCCGCCCGGCGCCCGCCTCGGTGGCGCGCGAACTCAGCATCGCGCACACCGACGACCTGCGCGCCATTCTGGAGCGCATGAAGACTCAGGACGAACCACCGCGGATGGCGGTGAAAGCCGACTGACGCAACCGATCAGCCCGACCGGGCCACGCAGGCGTCACCCCGGACACTCCCGCCAGGCGCTCCGGCGCGCGTCCTGCCTCAGTAGGCGTATTCCTTGAAAACCCGGGAGATGTCGCGGTTCCACTCGCCGTCGTACTTGCGCAGCATGTGCTCGGCCGGGGTCACGCCGGAGGCCACGGTTTCCTCGACCGCGTCCAGATGCACGGTCTCGTCGAAACCGCCTTCATTCAGGCGCCCGCGACGCTTCAGGCCCTCGTGTGACAGGGCCACCGCCTCCCGGGCAATCTCGTGCACAGAGTGATTGCGGAACACCGTCTTGAGGGCAGTCTTGGGAACCCCGTCGCGCAGCGCCTCGCGCTCCTCCGCGCTCCAGTCCTTGACCAGCTCCCAGGCCTGGTCGAGCACGCCGTCGTCGTACAGGAGCCCGACCCAGAAGGCCGGCAGCGCGCAGATCCGGCGCCAGGGGCCCGCGTCCGCACCGCGCATCTCGATGTAACGCTTGAGGCGGACATCGGGGAAGACCGTGCCCAGATGATTGTTCCAGTCCCCCAGCGTCGGCTTGGCGTCCGGCATGCGGCCTTCCAGGCCGCCGCTCATGAACTGGCGGAAGGTCGTGTCCGTGGCGTCGAAGTAGGTGTCGCCGCGCTTGACGAAATACATCGGCACGTCGAGCGCCCATTCGACGTAGTCGGAAAACCCGAAGCCCTCGTCGAACGCCATCGGCAGCAGCCCGGCGCGCGCATTGTCGACGTCGCGCCAGATCTCGGCGCGGTAGCTGAGATAGCCGTTCGGCTTGCCGTCGGTGAAGGGCGAGTTGGCGAAGATCGCCGTGGCAATCGGCTGCAGCGCCAGGCCAACACGCATCTTCTTGGCCATGTCGGCCTCACTGGAGAAATCCAGATTCACCTGCACCGTCGAGGTGCGGTACATCATGTCCAGACCCTTGGTGCCGACCTTCGGCATGTAGTTGGTCATGATGTCGTAGCGCGACTTCGGCATGCGCGGCATGTCGGCGCGCGTCCATGTCGGCGCCATGCCGAGGCCCAGGAAACCGACGCCCAGCGGCTCCGCCACTTCGCGCACCTGAGCCAGATGAACGTTGGTCTCGCGGCAGGTCTGGTGCAGGTTGTCGAGCGGCGCGCCGGAGAGTTCGAACTGGCCGCCCGGCTCGATGGAGATCGCGCCGCCGCCGATCGGATCCGCGAGGCCGATGATGTTGCCCGCATCCTCGATCCGCTCCCAGCCGAGCAGCCCCTCCATGCCCTCCAGCACGGTCTTGACGCCCCGCTTGCCGTTGTACGGGATCGGCGTCAGGTCCTTGACGAAGAAGCCGAACTTCTCGTGCTCGGTGCCGATGCGGAAGTCGTCCGGCCCCTTGCAGCCCGCACTCAGGGTGGCGGCCAGCTCGGTGGTCGTTTCGATCGGCGTGGTGTCGATGGTATCGCGTGCCATTGGGGTTCCTTGGCGGGATCTGGCGCGCACCATAACGACCGATGCACACTGGCTCAAACACGAAATCACCCTCGTGCAACGCTTGAACACAGTGTCAGCAAATCGTGATCGTGCCGATCTCCGCTGCTTCGCCTACCGTCCTGTCGTCAGGCGTTGTGTGAAATGTCTGGTCATTGGTGCCACCAATCACCGCCAGTCGCCGGCCACGGCCTGGACAACCGCAAGGGCTGCCACGGCGGCAGTGTCGGCGCGCAACACGCGCGGACCCAGCGGGATCGGCGTAACAAAACTCTGTGCGCGCAGCAGACTGCGCTCCTCTTCGGAAAACCCGCCTTCCGGCCCGATCAGCACGGCAAGCGGCCCGCGCTCCAGCGCCGCGAGTGCGGCCAGCGGATTCTGACTGTCCTCGCCCTCGTCGCAAAAGACAAGCCGGCGGCCGGGATCGCTTTCCGCCCAGCCGGCAATCACGTCTTCCAGCGCCATCGGGTCCCGGACCTGCGGCACGGTCAGCACGCCGCATTGCTCGCACGCCTCGATGACGTTGGCCTGCATGCGGTCGAGCTTGACTCGACCCGCCTGGGTGTGACGGGTGATCACCGGCTGCAGCAGCCCCGCGCCCATCTCCACCGCCTTCTGCGCCATGTAGTCGACCCGCGCCTGCTTCAGCGGCGCGAACAGATAGGTGAGATCGGGAAGCGGCGTCTGGTCGCGGGTGCGCTCGACCGGCACGAGCGCGCAGGCCTTGCGGCCAAGCTCGTTGATTTCCGCGCGCCATTCGCCGTCACGACCATTGAACACCAGCACGCTGGCGCCCGCCTTCAGCCGCAGCACGTTGAGCAGGTAGTTGGCCTGGGCACGCGCCACCGGCAGGGCGACGCCGGCGCTCAGGTCCTGTTCGACAAAAAGTCGATGCATGCGGAATTCGTATCGGGGCATAGATATCGGCACGTGCGGTTTGATCTGTCTCGTGCTCCGACCTAACCATTGACCGCGCAGGAAACAAGCGCGAGACGCGATTGCGGATCGATTTTCGCGATGGCGGAGACGCCCGGCCCTTGACCGGACGGGGCGAACGGGCCACCACTTGGCAACCATAGGGAGCACGCCGTGGCCGAAACGCCGTCCAATATCGCCGAGTATTCCGTCTCCGAAGTGTCCTTCGCCATCAAGCGGACGATCGAGGACGGTTTCGGATACGTGCGCGTGCGCGGCGAGCTTGGACGGATCTCGCGGCCCGGTTCCGGCCACATCTACCTGGATCTGAAAGACGACAAGTCCGTGCTCGCTGGGGTCATCTGGCGCGGCGTCGCCGGCAAGCTCAAGATCCAGCCCGAACAGGGCCTGGAGGTCATCGCCACCGGCAAGATCACCACGTTTCCCGGCCAGTCGAAGTACCAGATGATCATCGACGCCATCGAGCCGGCCGGCGTTGGCGCGCTGATGGCACTGCTCGAGGAGCGCAAGAAGCAACTCACCGCCGAGGGCCTGTTCGATCCGGCGCGCAAGCAGCTTCTCCCCAGCCTGCCGAAGGTCATCGGCGTGGTGACCTCGCCGACGGGCGCCGTCATCCGCGACATCCTGCACCGGCTCTCCGACCGGTTCCCGGTGCATGTGCTGGTGTGGCCCGTGCGCGTGCAGGGCGAGACCTGCGGCGCGGAGGTGGCGGCGGGCATCCGCGGCTTCAACGCGCTGCAACCGGGCGACGCCGTGCCGCGGCCGGACCTGCTGATCGTGGCCCGCGGCGGCGGCTCTCTCGAGGATCTCTGGGGCTTCAACGATGAACAGGTGGTGCGGGCGGCAGCGGACAGCGACATCCCGCTGATTTCGGCCGTCGGCCACGAGACCGACTGGACGCTGATCGACTATGCGGCGGACGTGCGCGCGCCGACGCCGACGGGTGCCGCCGAAATGGCCGTGCCCGTCCGCTCCGAACTGATCAGCGTCGTCGATGATCTGGCGCGGCGCAACGGCACCGGGCTGCTGCGGCTGCTGCAGAACCGGCGCACCGAACTGCGCGCGGCCGCCGCCGCCCGTCCGGCGGCGCGCGACCTGCTCGCCCTGCCGCGCCAGCGCTACGACATGGCCGCGGGGCGGCTCGGCCAATCGCTCAAGATCAACACCCAGACCCACCGCGGGCGCTATCAGGCGGCCAGCGCGCGGCTGTCGATCAGCACGGTCGAAAGCGGCCTGCGCCAGGCGCGCGAGCGGATGACGGTGCTGACGGAACGCGGCAGACGCGCCTTCGCGGTCAACATCGATGCCAAGCGGCCGCGCCTCGATGGTCTGTCGAAACTGCTCTCCACTCTGTCCTACAAGAGCGTGCTCGATCGCGGCTATGCGCTGGTGCGCAGCGGCGACGGCACACCGTTGTTCCGCGCCGCCGACGTGAGCCCGGGCATGGCGCTGAGCATCGAATTCGCGGGCGAGAACGTCGTCCATGCGGTCGCCACGGATGACGATCCGGACGTCCAAACGGCCGTCAAGCCGCCACAAAAACCTGCCAGAAAGACGCCGGCAAAAGCCGCCGTGCGCGCGCCTGCAAGCACCAAACCCGACACTCAGGGCAGCCTGTTCTAGGTTGTGACCGGGACCGCCCGCATCCATGCCGGAACCATCAGCGATGTTTCACCGCCTGCGCCTGTCCCTTCTGACGATCCTCTGCAGCATGCTGGCTGGCCTCGCGCTCGCACCGCAAGCGCTCGCCGCGGAACAGGATTCGGACTGGGGACCCGTTCACCGCCTGGTGCTGCAGATCAGCGACAGCGACCCGGCAAAAATGACGTCCGTGCTCAACGTGGCGGCCAACGTCTCGCGCCATTATTCCGAGATCGGTGAAGAGGTCGAGATCCGCATCGTCGCGTTCAATGACGGTCTGGACATGCTGCGCACGGACCGGTCGCCGGTGCTGGACCGGCTGGACAGCTTTTCGCAGAGCATGCCCAACGTCACCTTCAACGCCTGTGGCAACACCATCGACAGCGTCACCCGCAGCGAGGGCACGGCGCCGCCGATCGTGCAAAGCGCCACCACGGTGCAGGCCGCCGTCGTGACGCTTATCGAGCTCGACGAGGCCGGCTGGACGATCGTCCGCCCCTGAAATGCGCTTGCATGAGGACCGGAAAAGGCGGACCGCACGCGGGCCCGCCTTTTGCGTCTGGGTGGCCCGTCCGCCTACATCAGCGACGGCAGCCAGGTGATGATCCCCGGAAAGGCCAGCAGACCGGCAATCGTCAGGATGTCGGCGACGAAGAACGGCACGCAACCCCGGAACACCTCCTGCACCGGAATGTCCGGCCGGACGCCGGCCACCACGAAGCAGTTGAGGCCAATGGGCGGGGTGATCAGACAGAGCTCCGCCATTTTAACAACCAGGATGCCGAACCAGATCGAGCAGGCTTCGCCCGACATGCCCAGCGTGCTGTCGGCGGCGGAGACGAACTCGCCGCCATTCAGCGCCATGACCGCCGGATAGACCACCGGCAAGGTCAGCACCAGCATGCCGATCGCGTCGATGAACATGCCCAGCACCGCATAGGCGCACAGGATCAGGATCATCGTGAGCATCGGCGAATGGTCGAGGCCGACGACAAAGTCCTTGAAGGCGTCGGGCAGGCCCGCGAATCCGAGAAACCGGACATAGACCAGCACGCCCCAGATCAGCGTGAAGATCATCACCGTCAGCTTTGCCGTTTCGTGCAACGCCTGCCGGAGTTCCTTTGTCCGCATGCCCTTGTAGAAGGCTGTCAGCAGGACGACGAAGGCGCCCAGGGAACCGGCTTCGGTGGGCGTGGCGATGCCGTAGTAGAGCGACCCGAAAATAATCACGATCACGGCCAGGATCGGGAAGGTTCCGGGCAGCGTCTCGAAGCGTTGCGCCCAGGTGAACCCCTTGATGGCCGGCGCGTCCCCCCGCCAGCTCGCCATCCCGACGATGATGACGATGTAGACAAATGCCGAGAAGATGCCGGGCAGGAACCCGGCGATCAGCAGCTTGCCGACCGATTGCTCCACCAGGATGGCGTAGATCACCAGGATGGCGGAGGGCGGGATCAGCGAGGCGAGCGTGCCGCCCGCGGCAACCACCGCGGCCGCAAGCCGTTTCGAATAGCCGGCCGCCAGCATTTCCGGAATCGCCACCCGCGCGAAGACGGCCGCGGTCGCCACACTGGCGCCGGAGACGGCGGCGAAGCCAGCGGTGGCGAAAACCGTGCCCACCGCCATGCCGCCCGGCAGCCAGCCGAGCCAGCGCTTGGCGGCTTCGAACAGCTGCTTGGTCAGCCCCGCATAGAAGGCGAGAAAACCGATCAGGATGAAGGTCGGCAGCACCGACAGGGAATAGGTGACCGATTTGGAATGGGGCACGGTGCCGGCCATCTTGACGGCCGTGACAATCCCGCGTTCGAAGCCCAGCTTCATGGTGAAAATGATGATCAGGCCGGTCACGCCGACGAATGCGGCCGCGAAGGCGACACGCACGCCCATCACCACCAGAACCAGCATGACGCCGGTCATCAGCAGTCCAACGTCAAAGGGCGTCATCGTGCGCTCCCCCCGTCGAGGTCGTCACCGAAGACTTCCTCGATTTCATGTTTGGCCGCTTCCTCGATGTTCAGGATCACCGGCACGGCGATGGGTACCCGGGCGGGATCGACGAGCAGCCGCAGGTACCCGTAGAGCTGCATCAGCAGGCGCAGCGCCAGCAGCGTGAGCGCCACCGGCACGATCAGCTTCGAGGGCCATGTCGGCAGACCGATGTCGATGGTGGAATCGCCGATGACCCACGCCCGCTTGAAGTGGAACCACGAGCCGATCGTCAGCGCGACAACCACCGCGAGAACGATGAACACGCCGATGAATTCCGCCGCCCAGAGAAGCCGCCCCCTGAAGGTGCCGAGCACGATCTCCATGCGGATGTGACCGCCGACGCGCTGGCAGTAGGCGATGCCGAGAAAGGTGAACACCGCCATCACCTGCTCGGTGACGTCGATAAAGCCGGGGATCGGCATGTTGAACAGCGTCCGCCCGAAGATCTGCACCACGGCCATCAGCATCAGCAGCAGGATGCTGGTGGCGGCGAAAAGATTGAACACGTCCTCGACACGCGCGAGGGCGCCGTCGAACATCCGATAGCGTGGCGCTTCGATCGTGCCACTGGCCGGGTCTGGATAGGTCATGGATATGGTTCGCCTGCGCATAGTCCCCCGACGCGCCCAGGCGCCGGGGGATGACTGTTAGCAACGATGGATGCCCCTGATCCCGGGGCTTTCCGCTATCAGTTGGAAAGTGTGGAGCGCACCAGATCGAGAAGCTCCTGGCCCGGAATGCCCTTGGAGTCCATCTCCTTGACCCACTCGTCCCAGATCGGCGCCGCCTTGGCACGGAACGCGTCAAGGCCGTCCTCGGGGAAGGAGACCTGCTGGATGTTGCGCTCCTTCAGCTCCGGCCACCACTTGTCGTACACCTTGGCGTAAACGGCGAGATAATGCTCGATCGCGGGATCGACGGCCTCGTCGAGGACCGCGCGCAGATCGTCCGGCAGAGCGTCATAGGCGTCGACGTTCACCACAACCGGGCACTGCACCGTGCCGGGGTTCATGTTGGAGGTCCACCAGTTGCCGACCTCAACGGTCTTGAAGGCGAGATGGGCGTGCGGGGCGAATGACGCGGCGCGCACGGTGCCGGACTCGATCGCCTGATAGGTCTCGGATGCCGTCACCGTGGTCGGAACCGCCCCGATCGTGGCCATCAGCTTGCCGATGCCGCCCAGCGCGCGCACGCGCATGCCCTCGAAATCGGTGATCTTGGTGGGAGCGTCGCCCTTGCCGACGAAATTGTACTGTGGCATCGGCGAGGGCATCAGGGCGCGCGCGTTCCAGCGCATCAGGTCCTTCTGCACCGCCGGGTGATCGTAGATGGCCTCGCTGACCTTGACCTCGGCCTCCAGGTCCTTGACGCCGAGGAACGGCAGTTCCAGGACCGTCAGCGTCGGGTTCTTGTCGGCATGATAGGACGCGCAGAACTGCGCCATCTCGAAGGCGCCGATGGCGATGCCGTCGAGGTTCTCGCGCGACTTGGACAGCGCCTCGCCGTAGTGAAGCTTGATTTCGAAGCGGCCGTTGGACGCCTCGGCGACCTTCTCGGCCAGATATTCGACGTGCTCGGTGAAGGCACGGCGTTTGCCCCAAAGCGACACGTTCCACGTCACGTCGGCCGCAAAGGCCTCGGCCGTGAAGGCGAAAGCGAGAGCGGCGACGGATACGCCCGTCGCCAGCTTGCTGACTTTGATCATAGTTTGTCCTCCCAGGATCACGGTCACGACACCGGCACGGCGACCGCGGCAACGGCCTGTCCGGATCGCGGCATGACCGCGCAATGTGACCGTCCTCCACCAACCGGCCGCCGCCCCGGTCACCCGAGCGACAGCCAACAGCGCGACAGGAGCGCTCCTCCCCTGGCCGGAACCGCTATTCACGCACATGCGCGCAAGCACATCCTCGCCAGCAAACGGCCCCGCCGTGCCGTACGATAGGGAAGTTCTAGCACGATCCAATCAAAATGCGCGCATTCGATGCTGCCGGCGAAGTACTTCCCAGTATCCCGTCCCGATACACGCATGGACAACCCCGCGGCCGCCGGGTAACGCTAGGACCCATTCGACACACAACGAGGCCGGGGATGGATTTCGCGCTCACCGAGGAACAACAGATGATCGCCGACACGGCGCGGCGGATCGCCGCCGACCGGCTGGCGCCGCTTGCCGAAACGCTGGATGCGGGCAGCGGGCGCGAGGCCTTCCTGGGCAACCTGCGGTATCTGGCGCAAAACGGCTTCATGGGGCTGAACGTCTCATCCCGGCATGGCGGCACGGAAGCCGGCAGCACGGCGTTCGCGCTCACCATCGAGGCGCTGGCGGGCGCCTGCGCCTCGACCGCCGTCACCACATCCGTCACCAACATGGTCGGCGAGGTGATCCAGGCGGTGGGTAGCGACGATCAGAAAGCCGCCTACCTGCCGAAACTTTGCGACGGCACCTATCTGGCCGGCGGCTTCTGCCTGACGGAATCGGGTGCCGGCTCGGACCCCTCGTCGATGAAGACCCACGCTGTGATGGACGGCAACGAGTGGGTGCTCAACGGCTCGAAACTCTACATCACGTCGGGCGAATACGCCGGCGTCTTCGTGGTCTGGGCGGTCACCGACCCGGACGCGCCCAAGGGCAAGGGCATCTCGTGCTTTCTGGTGGAGGCCGGAACACAGGGACTGATCATCGGCAAGGCGGAAAAGAAGATGGGCCAGACAGGCTCCGTCACCAAC
>JBFHII010000035.1:0-12111 GCA_041596535.1 Breoghania sp.
GAGGACGCCGCCCTGCGCAAGGCCACCTATGAGGAGTCGGTCGGCTGGTACGCGGGCATCAGCGCCGACATGTTTGGCTAGACGCCCAGCAGGAGGCATGCGTGCGGGGCCGCGGCGCTGCCGTGGCCCCCGGACGCATGATCAGCGGCTCAGGAGCGCGCGCCGCGCAATGCGGCGAAAGGCGCGCCCAGCAGGCGTGCCGGTGCCGTTGCCAGGACCAGCCCGCTCATCACCAGCGCCGAGCCGGCCGCGTGGAAGGCATGGAATTCCTCGCCAAGGAACACGATGGCCATCACGACGCCGTAGGGCGGCAGCAGGTACATGAACAGTCCGGTTATCGAGGGACCCAGCACCCTGACGCCGTACTGGAAGCACGAGAAGGCAAGCAGGGAGGCGCTGATGACGATTCCCAGGATCGACAGCCATGCGTCAAGGCCGACCGGAAACGCGCCTGTGTGGACGACTTCCACGACCATGAAGGGGGCAAGGGTCACGGCGCCGGCAACCGTGGTGGAGGCAAACACCGCATTGCTGGGAAGCGGGGCGATGCGCTTGTCCTTGAGCAGCACGCAATAGACGGCCCAGCTCAGGGCGCAGCCGGCAAACAGCAGATCGCCCACATTGAACTGCAGCCCGAGCAGCACGTCGAGGCTGCCCTTGACCACGATCGTCACGACTCCGCCGAGCGCCAGGACGATGCCGATGGATTCCCGAACGCCGATGATCCGGCCGCGAAAGATCCGCTCGAGCAGCAGGATCAGCACCGGCGAGGCGGTGTAGATCAGCGTGCCGTTGGTGGCCGTGGTGAATTGCAGCGCCAGATAGACGATGGCGCCGCAGATCCACATGCCGAGAAGACCGAGCAGGGTCAGCAACCGCCATTCGCGGCGCAGCAGCTCCGCATGCCGGCGCAGTCCGCCCCACGCGATGGGAAGCAGGATCGCCGATGCCAGCGTCCAGCGCAGGAAGGCCAGCGTGAACGGTTCCACGGCGTCGATCGCCCCGCGTCCGATGACCAGGTTCGACGTGAAGAACAACGGCATCACGCACAGGATCAAGTAGGCGCGGGTGCGCTCGGTGAGGGCCATGGAGACTGTCTATGTTTGAGGCGGGACGCAAACGGTGCGTCGGGATGGGGCGGCAAACATGCGTCAGGATGCCAGGAGGGTCAAGGTTGCCACCGCGCGGCCCGGCGCGACGTCTATTCCGGAACCAGCCAGTCGATGAAATGGCGCGCGCCGCTGCTCTGGGCCAATGTTTTCGTCAGCCACGGCATTGCCGCGCGCAGCGAGGCTTCCAGCGTCCATGGAGGATTGATGATCAGCATGCCGCAGGATTTCATCGGTCCGTTGCTGGAGGCGCGCCCGACATTCAACTCGACGCGCAGGATCCGGCGGATGCCCGTATCGACCATCATCTGGTAAAAATGATTGATCGTCGACTGGGTCTTGATCGGGTACCAGGCGGCATAGGTGCCGTTCGACCAGCGCCGGGTCGCCTTGAACAGGGCGCTGGCGAGATGGACATACTCGTCGGGATCCTCGAATGCCGGATCGATCAGCACGGCGCCGCGCTTTTCCTTCGGCGGCACGAAGCTGCGCATCGCCAGCCATGCATCGAGCTCGATCAGCCGGATCTGGTGATCTCCGCCGTAGCGCGCCGCAAGCGTGGCATGATCGGCCGGATGCAACTCGACCAGCGTCATGCGGTCCTGCTTGCGCACCAGTCTGCGGGCGATTTCCGGCGAGCCGGGATAGCAGGTCAGTTGCCCGTCCGGGTTCAGGGCGCGGACGACATCGAGATAGGGGGCCAACAGCGCCGCCGCGGGTTCCGGCGGGTTGGCCGCCAGGATGCGGCCGATGCCCTCGCGCCATTCACCGGTCTTCTGCGCCTCGACGCTGTCAAGGTCGTAGACCCCGATGCCGGCATGGCTGTCGATCAGCCGGAAGGCCGATTCCTTGCCCTTCAGGTGCTCGATGATGGCGGCCAGGACGATATGCTTGAGCACATCGGCGAAGTTTCCCGCGTGATAGGCGTGGCGATAGTTCATCTGGGGCGCGCTTCTGTCGGGTCTGGAGTGCACGGTGATCCTGACGCGACGCCGCGCCGGATCGGGATCAGGGATCTATGGCGGGTGCGCGTGACAATGACAATCGCTGGTTTGCGCAATCGCGATCGCCGTCAGCGGGCGGTCAGCTGCTGCCCGACAAAAAGGGTGGGCTTGCAGGCAATCCGGCGGGCGGTCAGCCGCGCACAGGTCTTCGCCGCATCCGCCGCATTGGGGAAGGGTCCGGCCAGCAGATGCGCGCTCATGGTGCCATTGGCCTGGTAGACGGAGGCGAGCGGCGACAGCGATCCGATGATCGACGATTCCGTTACCTTCAGCGCCGACCAGGCGCTCTCCACGTCGTCGAGCGAGGCGTACTGGCCCAGGTCGATTCCGAAATTGGAGCGCGGCGCGCTGTTGCTGGCCACGGGCGTCTCTGGTGTCTGCTGCGTGTTGGCGGATGCGCTTGCCGTTCGCCGGACGCCCGACGGTGTTCGGCTGATGCCGGTTGACGGAACCGTGCGTTGGGCGTTGGGCACCTGCGCTTCGAGTTCATTGACGCGCAGGGACAGTTGCTCGTTGAGATGCCGCATGGCCTCGGAAGAGCGGCGCAGCGCGATGATCTCCTGCCGCAGCGTCTTCAGTTCGGCGTCCATGCGGTTGGACAGCGCGCTGGATGCCGGAGAGGAGGATTCGAAAATGTCGAACCGCTGGCGGGGAACTCCGCCGCGGGTGCCGTCGCGTGTGCCGATGTTCGCCGTTGTCGTCACATCGCCGGCCGGCGGCAGGGGAATCTGGGCGTAGGAGGCGTTGAGATCCACGTCGTCGACATGGACCTGGAATGCGGAGACCGCGAACAGAAAGGCCATCAGTGCACAGAATCCCCAGCCGGAAATCAGCAACGCGGGCCGGACCCGTTCATTGCTATTGAACAGCTGACGAAGTTGGGACTTTTTCTTCTGCACGAACTCGCACCGGCTTCCTGAACCGAATCAACGAAACAGTCCTTCTGTCATCTGAACGCGAAACAAGGTCCCGAACAAGACAGGAAGAACGATTAGTCGTTAGAAAACGGCATCTTCGCCGCAAGCTAACCTTCTGGTTACAGCGTCGTGGTTATGCTGATCCGCGAAAGCCCGTATTCGCCGCGGATGCGGCACCACCTGACACCCTTATATATCTGTTGTATTGACAGGGCCTTTATGGCCGGAAAATTCGAGACACCAATGAGCGCACGCACCTGTCTGATCGTCATTCTTGCCGCCGGTCTCGGCACACGCATGCGCTCCAGCACACCGAAAGTCCTGCATCCGGTCGGTGGCCGGCCGATGCTGGCGCACGTCATCGCCGCGGCGCAAGACGCGGGCGCGGATCGACTTGCGCTGGTGTGCGGGCCGGACATGCCGCAGGTCGCCGAACTGGCGGATGCGGCCGGGATGCCGGCCACGATGCACGTCCAGCAGGAGCGCAAGGGCACGGGGCACGCGGTCCTGGCGGCGCGCGAGGCGCTTGAGCAGGGCGCCGACGATGTGCTGGTGCTGTTTGGCGATACGCCGCTGATCACCGCCGACTCGGTCGGGCGCGTGCGCGCGGCTCTGGCACGCGGCGCCGATGTGGCGGTGCTGGGTTTCGAGGCCGCCGACCCGACGGGCTATGGCCGGCTTCTGGTCACGGACGGCCGTCTTGTCGCCATCCGTGAGGAAAAGGACGCAAGCGATTCAGAACGCTTGGTCACACTGTGCAATTCCGGCGTCATGGGGTTCTCGGGACGCCTGCTGCCGGAACTGCTGGATGCCATCGGCAATCGCAACGCGCAGGGCGAATACTATCTCACCGATGCGGTCGAGATCGCCAATGCGCGCGGCCACACGGTGGTGGCGGAAACCGGCCATGCCGATGAGGTCCTGGGCGTCAACAACCGCGCGCAACTGGCGCAATGCGAAGCCATTTTCCAGGTCCGTGCGCGCAACGCCGCGATGCTCGGCGGTGCCACTCTGATCGCGCCGGAGACCGTTTTCTTTTCCCATGACACGGCACTGGGCGCCGATGTGCTGATCGAACCGAACGTGGTGTTCGGTCCGGGCGTCACCGTCGAGGACGGCGCCACGATCCGCGCCTTCAGCCATCTCGAGGGCGCGCATGTGAAGTCCGGCGCCATCGTCGGGCCCTACGCGCGGCTGCGCCCGGGCGCGGATGTTGGCGAGAACGTTCGCATCGGCAACTTCGTCGAGGTGAAGAAGGCGGTGCTGGAGACCGGCGCCAAGGTCAATCACCTCAGCTACATCGGCGACGCGCGGGTCGGCGCCGGCGCCAATGTCGGCGCGGGCACCATCACCTGCAATTACGACGGTTTTGCCAAGGGGCACACGGATATCGGCGCGGGCGCCTTCATCGGTTCCAATTCCGCACTCGTGGCGCCGGTGGCGGTTGGCGATGGCGCGATTGTCGCCGCCGGGAGCGTCATCGTGGACGATGTGCCCAAAGACGCGTTTGCCGTGGCGCGCGGCCGTCAGGCGGTCAAGCCGGGGTGGGCGGCCGCCTTCCGTGCGGCCCGCCAGAAAAAGCCCAAGGACTGAGGTCTCGCCTCATGTCCTTGTCATGTCTTGAAACAACGTTTGATTTCAATCGGCACGATGCCGCCCGTTAAACGTGATGCCAATTGTGCGGCCGCCCCGCGCGGATCGGCGCATGTGACACGAATGAATACCGGCGCGAGCGACCGCCGGAAGGCAGATGGCGCCGAACGCGCGTGCGCGTTTGGTCCCCGAATGCCGCGATGAATGGAAACGGATGTGGCCGGTGTCGTCGAGATGACGCGCGGCGCTCCGGCGAAAGGGTTTGAAGTATGTGCGGTATTGTCGGAATTCTTGGTCGCGAGCCGGTGGCCCCGCTGCTGGTCGATGCATTGAAGCGGTTGGAATATCGCGGCTATGATTCCGCGGGCGTCGCGACGCTCGAGGCGGGCACCCTGATGCGCCTGCGCGCCGAAGGAAAGTTGCGCAACCTTGAAGCAAAGCTGCCCGGCGTGGGCCTGATGGGGCACTCGGGCATTGGCCACACCCGCTGGGCGACCCATGGCGCGCCGACCGAGAACAACGCCCATCCGCACAAGGCGGCCGGTGTCTGCATCGTCCACAACGGCATCATCGAGAATTTCGCGGAACTGAGGCAGGAACTCGAGCAGACCGGGCTGGTCTTCGAAACCGAAACGGACACCGAGGTCGTGGGTCACCTGATCGCGGCCGGCCTGGAGGCGGGGCTGGAGCCCGAAGCCGCGGTTCAACAGGCGCTGGTCCGGCTCGAGGGCGCGTTCGCGCTGGCCATCCTGTTCGAAGGTCACGATGATCTGCTGATCGGCGCCCGCCGGGGCAATCCGCTGGCCGTGGGCTATGGCGATGGCGAGATGTACCTGGGTTCCGACGCCATTGCGCTGTCGCCGTTTACCAGCCGCATCGCCTATCTCGAAGATGGCGACTGGGTCGTGGTGAACCGCAAAGGCGCCGTCATCCGCGACGAGAGCGGCGCGGTGGTCGACCGGCCGATCCAGATCTCCTCGATGAGCCGCTCACTGGTGGAGAAGGGCAATTACCGGCACTTCATGGCCAAGGAAATCCACGAGCAGCCGGAAGTGGTCAGCCACACGCTGGCGCATTATCTTGACCTGAGCCGCATGGAAACCCGGCTGCCCAACGGTCTGCCGTTCGATTTCAAGGATCTCGACCGGGTCATCATCACGGCGTGCGGCACCGCCTATTACGCCGGCCTCGTCGCCAAATACTGGTTCGAGAAACTGGCGCGGCTGCCGGTCGATATCGATATCGCCTCGGAATTTCGTTATCGCGAGACGCCGCTGAAACCCGGCGGCCTGGCGGTGTTCATCTCGCAGTCCGGTGAAACGGCGGATACGCTGGCGAGTTTGCGCTACTGCCGCTCCCAGGGGCAGCACATCGCCTCCGTGGTCAATGTGCAGGAATCCACCATCGCGCGGGAATCCGACGTGGTCCTGCCGACGCTGGCAGGTCCGGAAATCGGTGTCGCCTCGACCAAGGCGTTTACCTGCCAGCTGGCGGTTCTCGCCTCGCTGGCGGTCGCGGCCGGGCGGGCGCGCGGTGTGCTGGATGCAGAGGATGAGGCGCGGCTGGTGCGCGCGCTATCGGAAATCCCGAAATTCATGGTCGAGGCCCTGAAGCTGGAGCCACAGACCGAGGTCCTCGCGCGCACGCTCGCCAAGGCCAGCGATGTCCTTTACCTGGGCCGTGGCTCAAGCTTCCCGATTGCCATGGAAGGCGCGTTGAAGCTGAAGGAAATCTCCTACATCCATGCGGAAGGCTATGCGGCGGGCGAGCTCAAGCACGGTCCCATCGCGCTGATCGACGAGACGCTGCCCGTCATCGTCATCGCGCCGCATGACCGGATTTTCGACAAGACCGTCTCCAACATGCAGGAGGTCGCCGCGCGCGGCGGCCGCATCATCCTGATCACGGATGAAGACGGCGCCAAGGCGGCGTCGGTCGCCTCGATGGAAACGCTGGTGTTGCCGCAGGTTCCGGCGACGATCGCGCCGATCGTCAATGCGATCCCGATCCAGCTGTTGGCCTACCACACGGCGGTCTTCATGGGCACGGATGTGGATCAGCCGCGCAACCTGGCGAAATCGGTGACCGTCGAATAACGCTGCACCGCCGGCCGGCCGGTGGAGCGGCGCGCGGTCGAGAGGAAAACGCGGTCATGCAGACACTGACGCACGTCGACTGGAGCCGCCTGCCGCAACCCGAGGACGATGGCGCCGCCGATCATCTGACGGGCCTGCGCCTGCCGGACCTGCCGCTTCGCGCGACCGACGGCCGAATGGTGAATGTCGGGGCACGCGACGGCACGGTGGTGATCTACGCCTATCCGATGACCGGGCCAGCCGATGGCGGGTTGCCGGAGGGCTGGGACATGATCCCCGGCGCGCGCGGCTGCACGCCGCAGTCCTGCGCCTTTCGAGACCACATGGCGGAGCTGCGCGCTGCCGGCGCGGATCACGTCTTCGGGCTATCGACCCAGGACACCGCCTATCAGGCCGAGGCCGCGGCGCGGCTGCATCTGCCATTTCCGTTGATCAGCGATGTCGATCTGGCTTTCGCGACAGCCCTGCAGCTTCCGGTGATGCAGGTCGCTGGCCGGTCGCTGATCCGGCGTATCACGCTGATTGCGCGCGACGGGTGCATCAAGAAGGTCTTCTACCCGGTGTTTCCGCCCGACAGGAACGTGCATGACGTTCTGGAATGGCTTGGCGCCGCCAGTCGGGACGGCTGATCGCTGTCTTATTTCGGACCGGAGGGCCGTGTTGCGACAAAGGCCGCGCATGCCAGCATGAAGCCGCCACCCAGGCCGAGCGCCAGCGGATGCGCCCGCGCACCATAGGCGAACAGTCCGTATCCGATCGCGATCCCCGACAGCGCCATGAGTTTTGCCATGGGCGGGATCGCGCCGTGTCTGATCCAGGCCCGCACGGGTGCTCCGAACTGCGGATGGTCGAGGATCCAGGCTTCCATGCGTGCGTTGGAGCGTGCGAAACACGGCACCGCCAGAATGAAGAAGATCGTGGTCGGCAGCAGCGGCAGCACCGCGCCGACAAGCCCGACGGCGACCAGGACGAACCCCAGCGCGCCGTACAGCATTCGCGTGGACGCCGAATGCCGGCGTCGCCTCTCATCGGGCGGAATACGATGCGTCATGTGATGTGTCCGGGCGGGGTGGGGGAGCCGGCTCGTCGTCTGATTGAATTTTATGCAAGCATATGGTCTTCCGGATGCCATAGAGTAGCTATTATGTAGGGATACGAGGCAACCATGGCTAGTAAGGGCCGCTTGCCGGTCGCATCTCCCGTACGGCATAAAACTTGCTCGATTGTTGAACGCTTGCGCACTTCGTGCGTTGGCATTGTGCGTGAGGCCGGACCGGCTGGTTCCGGCTGCTATCGGCAAATGATCCCGGCGCCCGTGGCGCCGGCACTCCACCTGGCTTGACGCCACCGCAGGACGACACGATTTTGACAACAGACCTCCACCCTCCGAAGTCGTCCGGCGCCATGACCCGCCTGAGAAACTACTTTCTGACCGGTCTCGTCATCACGGGGCCGCTGGGTATCACCGCCTATCTGACGTGGTCGCTGATCCTCTGGGTCGACGGCTGGGTGAAGCCGTGGATCCCCACCCACTACAATCCCGACACTTACCTGCCGTTCGCGGTGCCCGGCTTCGGCCTGATCGTTTCGTTCTTCACCTTGACGATGATCGGCTTTCTGACCGCCAACATCGCCGGCCGCACGCTGATCTCCTACGGCGAGCAGATCCTCGGCCGCATGCCGGTGGTCCGCAACCTGTATCGCGGCCTGAAGCAGATCTTCGAAACCGCCCTGTCCCAGCGCGGCAACAGCTTCAAGAAGGCGGCGCTGATCGAGTATCCGCGGCGGGGGCTCTGGGCGATCGTGTTTCTCGCAACCGGTACCAGGGGCGAAGTGGCGCATCTGATCGGAGACGACCAGGAACTGGTCAGCGTCTTCCTGCCCACGACTCCGAATCCGACATCGGGGTTCCTGCTGTTCGTGCCGCGGACCGATATCATCGAGCTGGAAATGGGCGTCGAGGATGCCGCCAAGCTGGTGATCTCGGCCGGTCTCGTGGCGCCGGAATACCAATCGAAGACCCGCGCGCTCGCGGAAGAGGCAAAGGCCAGGGCGGGCAAGCAGCCGGCGCCGGCAACCGGGCAGGAACGCGAACGCGCCGACAGCCCGGCCGAATAACGCTTATACTGCCCGAACGACCTGACCTGCCAACATGGCGTTCAGCCAGCCCTGAGCAGGCGGATCGCATCGTCGCGTGAAAACAGGTACAGCAGCACCCGCAGGGCCTGTCCTCGCTGGCTGGTGAGGTCGGGATCCTTGTCGAGTATCAGACGGGCGTCGTCGCGTGCCACGTCCATCAGGTCTCCGTGCGCCTCGATGCTGGCAATGCGGAAGCCCGGCAGGCCGCTTTGCCGCGTTCCGAGAATCTCGCCTTCGCCGCGCAACCGCAGGTCTTCCTCGGCAATCAGGAACCCGTCGTTGGTCTCGCGCATGATCTGCAGCCGCGCGCGCGATGTTTCCCCCAACGGTCCCTTGTAGAGCAGCAGGCACGTCGACGGCTTGTCGCCCCGGCCGACGCGGCCGCGCAACTGGTGCAACTGCGCCAGCCCGAAGCGTTCGGCGTGCTCGATGACGATGATCGTGGCGTCAGGCACGTCGACACCCACCTCGATCACCGTGGTCGCGACCAGCACCTGTTTGGAGCCGGCGCGGAACTCCTCCATCGCGGCGTCTTTCTCCGCCGCCGTCATCCGCCCGTGCACCAGCGCGATGCGGTCGCCGAATTCGTGCCGCAGCGTCTCGTAGCGCTCTTCGGCCGCGGCGACATCGAGCTTTTCGGATTCCTCCACCAGCGGGCACACCCAGTAGACCTTCTCGCCGCGGGCCAGCAGCCCATGCAGCCGCGCCACGACCTCGTCCAGTCGGTCGAGCGAGACCGACCGGGTCTCGATCTCCTGGCGTCCCGCCGGCTTGTCGGTGAGCTGCGAGACGTCCATGTCGCCGAAATAGGTCAGCACAAGCGTGCGCGGGATCGGTGTCGCCGTCATCACCAGCACGTCGACGCCGCGTCCCTTCATCGACAGCGCCAGCCGCTGGTGCACGCCGAAGCGGTGTTGTTCGTCCACCACCGCCACCGCGAGATTCTGGAACTCCACCGTGCTCTGGAACAGCGCGTGCGTGCCGATGAGAATGTCGATATCGCCCGATGCGAGCCCTTCCAGCACCGCGCGGCGCTCGGCCGCCTTGGCCTTTCCGGTGAGCAGCGCAACGGTCAGCCCGGCCGCCTTGCACAGCGGCTCGATCGAGCGCAGGTGCTGGCGGGCGAGAATTTCCGTTGGCGCCATCAGCGCCGCCTGTCCGCCGGCCTCGATCGCCGCCGCCATCGCCAGCAGCGCCACCACGGTCTTGCCGGCGCCCACATCGCCCTGCAGCAGCCGCAGCATGCGCTCGGGTGCGGCCAGGTCGGCCTCGATCTCGGCCACGGCTTTCTGCTGGCCGGGCGTCAGGCTGAAGGGCAGGGCGGCGAGGATCCGGGCCTTGATCTCGCCGGTGGCGACGCGCCGGACTCCGGCCACCTTGCGCATCTGCGCGCGCACCATGGCAAGCGCCAGCTGACTGGCCAGATACTCGTCATAGGCCAGCCGTGACCATGCCGGGGACACCGGATCGATGTCCCTTGGCTCATGCGGATGATGCACAGTCTCCAATGCCGAACGAAAATCCGGCCAGTGCTCGCGCGCCAGATGCGCCTCCGACAGCCACTCCGGCATCGGCGGAACGTTGGCCAGCGCCCCGGCGATGGCCTTCTGCAGGGTTTTCGACGCCAGCCCCGCCGTCATCGGATAGACCGGCTCGACCAGCAGCAGGTCATCGAATTCTTCTGCCGTGACGATGTGGTCGGGATGCACCATTTGCGGCTGGCCATTGAACCATTCGACCTTGCCGCTCACATAACGGGTCTCGCCGACGGGCGCGGTGCGTTCGAGCCAGTCCTGACGCGCGTGGAAGAACACCAGCGCGATTTCGCCGGTGTCGTCATGCGCGAAGATCCGGTAGGGCGCACGGCTGCCGCGCGGCACCGGCTGGTGCCGGTCGATGCGCACCTTCAGCGTGACGATCGCGCCTTCCGCCGAATAGGCGATTCCCGGCTGGTTGCGCCGGTCGATGACCGACGACGGCAGATGGAACAGCAGATCCGCGACATGGGCGTCGCGCTCGCCGCTGACGCCGACAAGCGTTGCGATCAGCTTCTCGATCTTCGGCCCGACGCCGGGAAGCGTTGAGACGGGGGCAAACAGCGGGTCGAGAAGGGGCGGGCGCATGAAAACTCGGCCGGATTCGGGTGTGTGTGTCAGGGCAACGATGCGTTGGCGCATTTGGCACGGCAATTGTGCCCTTCGCAATGCCCATGCCCCTGCCCACACCGATGGCGATTGGCATCGGACGCTGACAGAGTGGAAACTCGGCGTTATACAGACCCGCGGCCCAAGCACGGCCGCCTGCGGATCCGCCGTGCGGCGGACGCCGGACCAGACAACCGAGGACATGTCGATGACCGGAGTAACTCGTTCCAGCGCGGGCCTCGATGTACGCCGCAAGCGCATGCTCTACCGCTGCTGGCACCGCGGTATCAAGGAGATGGATCTGCTGCTGGGCGGTTATGCGCAGGCGAAGATCGACACTCTCGACGAGGCGGCGCTTGACCGGCTCGAGCACCTGATGGACGCCGGCGACAACGACCTTCTGGCCTGGTTCACGGGACGGGACCCGGTGCCGGCCGAATATGACACGGATATGTTCAGGGCCGTGGCCGACTATCACGCGGCCAATGGCGGCGTGATCCGCTGACTGCTGCGGCGTTGCGCCCTCGGCGCCGCCGCGGGATTTCTGCCCGATTCTTCTGGAGATGAGATTTGCTGAAGCCGCTCAAGGGCCTGTTCAACCGCCATGCCAATTCGGTTCTGGCGTCCGTGCCCGATGGTGCGGAAGCGCTGGTGCTCGGCCAACTGGCGGAAGGTGCGAAGGCCTCCGGCGCGCCCGCGCTGGTCTATGTGGCGCGCGATGGCCAGCGCATGCAGGCTGCGGCCGAGGGCGTGGGCTTCTTTGCGCCCAACGTCGATGTCATCCAGCTCCCCGCATGGGACTGTCTTCCCTATGACCGCGTGTCGCCCAATGCCAACGTGGTGGCGCGACGACTGAGCGTGCTCGCCGCCCTGGCGCATGGCGCGCTGGGCACCCGGCCGGTCATTCTGATGACCACGGTCAACGCGGCCACGCAGCGGCTGCCGCCGCGCGACTGGACGCGCACCAATGCGCTCGCCGCGCAGGCCGGCGGCCAGGTGGATATGGCGGCGTTGGTCGGCTGGCTCGAGACCAACGGCTACCTGCGCACCAACACCGTGCGCGAGACGGGCGAATATGCCGTTCGCGGCGGCATTCTCGACCTGTTCGC
>JBFHII010000036.1:0-11844 GCA_041596535.1 Breoghania sp.
ACCTGAAGGATATCCCCGAAACACAGGCCGCCATCGGCCGGATTCGCGAAGCGCTCGGACCGATCACCATTCTGGTCAACAACGCCGCGCATGATCAGCGCCATGCGATCGACGAGGTGACGCCGGAGTATTGGGATGATCGGGTCGCGGTCAATCTCAAGCACCAGTTCTTCTGCGCCCAGGCCGTGGCGCCGGACATGAAGGCCGCCGGGCGTGGCGCAATCATCAACATGGGGTCCGTGTCCTGGATGATCGGCCAGGGCAACATGCCCGGTTACACCACGTCGAAGTCGGCGGTTGTCGGGCTGACCCGTGCGCTGGCGCGCGATCTCGGTGAATTCGGCATCCGGGTGGTGTCCGTCGCGCCGGGCTGGATCATGACCGAACGCCAGATCGAGCTGTGGCTCGACGAAGAGGGCGAGCGGGAGTTGATGCAGCGCCAGTGCCTGAAACGCAAGCTGGTCCCCGCCGACATCGCCAAGTCGGTCCTGTTCTTCGCGTCCGATGAGGCCGGTGCCTGCACCAACCAGACCTATGTGGTCGACGGTGGCTGGGTGTGATGTTTTCGCCCCGCCGGCTGCCGTCGCCGCGCGGTGACCGTCAGGCCAGTTTCGGCAGCAGGCTCTCGAGGAAGTCCGCCAGGTTGTCGGTGACGTGTTCCACATGCGGCGCGGTCTGGCCTTCCAGTTCCCAGTCCTGGCGAAACACCTCGCGGGTGCCGTCCGGGACAACCAGAACGGTGCGCATTCCAAGGTCGTGCGGCACTTTCAGGTTGCGCGCCAGGTCCTCGAACATCGCCGCCCGCGGTGCATGGATGTGATTGCGCGCAAGAAAGCGATCATAGGTTTCGGCATGCGGCTTGGGCAGCAGTTCGGCCTCGACGATGCCGAACATGTCGGTGAAATGATCGGTGATGCCGAGCTTGGCGGCGACATTTTCCGCGTGCTTGCGCGTGCCGTTGGTCATGATGAACTTGCGCCCGGGCAACCGTTCGATCGCGGCGCCCAGCTTCGGGTCCGGTGTGATCGGCGCATGGTCGATGTCGTGCACGAATTCCAGAAAGGCGTCCGGCTCGATATCGTGTTCCAGCATCAGGCCGCGCAGGGTCGTGCCGTAACGCTGGTAATAGTCCTTCTGCATGTCGCGCGCGACGTCGTGCGCGGCGCCGGTCAGCTTCTGAACGTAGGCAATGATTTTCGCGTCGATCTGGGCGAACAGGTTCGTGTGCGCGGGGTAGAGCGTGTTGTCGAGATCGAAGATCCACTCGTTGACCGAGTCGAAGGAGCTTGCCGGCATGAACGAGAGCTCGCGTTGCGGCGACGAGGGCCCGTAAGGGGCCAGCGTTGTCGATTGCATGGACATCGGGATGTAGTGGTTTGGCAGGGCGGCGTCAATCGGCACAGGCTGCGCCGCGGACGGGGCCATCGGCGCGTGACCGGACCGCAATCGCTTGTCGCGCCCGCCCGCTCTCCGCTATTGCTAGAGCGTCTCCAACCGTCGCGAGCATCGCATGCCTGACACACCGGACGATGGTCATCCGCTGACCTATGTCAGCTCGAAGAAAGATATCGAAGCCGCGGAACGCACGGTCGAAAGCCCGCAGACCCGCTCGCCGACCTACCGGCTGGCGTTTGACGACCGGGATCTGATGCTGCGCGACGAGATGCGGGCGCTGCGCCTGCAACTGGAGTTCACCAAGGCGGATCTCACCCTTCGGGAGCGCGGCATCAGGTCGACGGTGGTCATCTTCGGCTCCGCGCGCATTCCCGAGCCTGGCACGCCGAGTCCCGTCGGCGGCGCCCCCGGTCACGCGCTGGAGCGCAAGTCGAAATTCTACAGGGAGGCCCGGCGCTTCGCGGCGCTGGTGTCCGAGGTCTCGGCGCGGCACGGCGGTTGCGAGTTCGTGGTCGTCTCCGGCGGCGGTCCGGGCATCATGGAAGCGGCCAACCGAGGCGCCAGCGACGCCGGTGTGCATTCGATCGGCTTCAACATCGTGCTGCCGCACGAACAGGATCCGAATCCCTACGTGACGCCGGAGCTCTGCTTCCAGTTCCACTATTTCGGCATGCGCAAGATGCACTTCCTGCTGCGCGCCAAGGCGCTGGTGTGCTTTCCCGGCGGGTTCGGGACGCTGGACGAGCTTCTCGAGACGCTGACGCTGTTGCAGACGGGCAAGATTGAGCCCTTGCCGATCCTGCTGTTCGGCAAGGATTTCTGGAAGCGGATCTTGAACTTTCAGGCGCTTGTCGATGAAGGGACGATCTCGGCCGACGATCTTGAGCTGATCACCTACGTGGAGACGGCCGAAGAGGCCTGGGCCATTATCGCTGACCACTATGCGGCCGAGCTCGGCGAGCCGCCCGCCGCGGCGACCTGAGCCGGGTCACGCGCCTTGCGGCGTTTCCTCAAGCACCAGCAATGGAACCCGCAGCCGGTGCGCGGCTTCGGCGATCGCATCGCTGCCTGAAAGTCCCGTCGTTCCGCGCGCCAGCACGATGAGCCGTGGCGGGGTGTGGCCCCATTGCTCGGGCAAGGCCCGCCAGTTGGAAACGCCAACCAGCATCCGCAGGGGTTCGCGCGTCGCTTGCGCCAACTGCCGCGCGACCGCTTCGACGGAGGCCTCGGCCGCCCCCATACCGGCGATCGCAACAATGCCGGAGCGCGCGGGCAGCGGGCGCGAGGGACGGTAGAGCACCGCGCCGGGCGAGCGGTCGACCGCTTGCCACAGGTCGCGCTGGGGAAAGGCGTCGCGTTCCAGCAGCGAGGGCGGTTCGCTGTAGACGACGATGTCGGATTGGCGCACGGTCTGTGCGATCGCCGTCTCCGCGCGCCCGCGCAGGGTCTGGAAGGTCCATGTCAGCTTGACGCGGGCGGCCTCATGCTCAAGACGCCGCCTGAAGGCGCGGGTGGCAGCGCTTGTCTCGCGCACCATCGCCGGGCCGGTGGCCTGAGACTGCACGGCACCGGTGGGTGACAGAAGGGCCGCGCCGGGATGGGATCCCAATGCGGCGACCGCTTCGTCCTCGATCAACATCGCGGCCAGTTCCAGGCCCAGCCAGCTTGCGATTTCGGCTGCTTCCGCGAGATCCTGGTCGGCGCGCGCGCCGACGGCGCAGCCGAACACCAGGCGGGTGTATCGGGTCCATGGCTCAGGCATGGCCGGTCTTCCCGTTGTCATCGTCACCGGAGGCGCCTTTGGCAAAGACGCGGCGCATTTCGGCGAAGCCCTTGAGCCGGTCCTCGGCACGCCGGTTGACGCTGCCCTCCGGGAATGCCCCGTCCGCGCCGCGTTCGCCCGCCGGCAGGCCGGTCAGAAGCGCGAGGCCTTCGTCGATCGTCTCGATCGCGTAGACGGCGAACTGTCCCGCCTCGCAGGCCTCGACCACATCGGCGCGCAGCATCAGGTGCTGGACGTTGCTCTTCGGAATGATCACGCCCTGGGTGCCCGTCAGGCCGCGGGCCTTGCAGATGTCGAAGAAGCCTTCGATCTTGTCATTCGCACCCCCGATGGCCTGAACGTTTCCGCGCTGGTCCACGGAGCCGGTGACCGCGAGATCCTGGCGCAGCGGTGTTTCCGAGAGACTGGACAACAGGGTGAAAAGCTCGGCGGCCGATGCGCTGTCGCCGTCGACGCCACCGTAGGATTGTTCGAACACCAGGGTCGCCGCGAGCGACATGGGTTCCTCCAGCGCATAGCGCCCGGAAAGATAGCCCGAGAGGATCATGACCCCTTTGGAATGGAGCGGTCCGCCCAGTTCCACCTCGCGCTCGATGTCGACGAGTTTTCCGGCGCCCATGCGCACCCGCGCCGTGATCCGCGACGGGCGGCCGAAGCGGATGGCGCCGAGCATGATCACGCTGAGACCGTTGATCTGACCGATCTCGCTGCCTTTGGTCTCTATACGCGCGATGTCGCGTAGGATGTACTCCTGCATCCGTTCCCGAAGCCGGCCGACGCGATGGTCCTGCTCGTCGATCGCACGCTGCACGGCTTTTGCGGTGATGACGGAGGCCCCGTCTTCACGCGCCCAGAAATCCGCCTCGCTCAGGAGGTCGCTGATGGTGCCGACTTCCAGCGTCAGCTTGTGCGCGTCCTCGGCCAGCCGCGAGGCATGCTCGACGATGCGCCCGACGCCGCCGGGATCGAGATGCAGCAGGTCGTTCTCCCGGCACGCGGTGGCGAGAAAACTCGCGAAATTTCCGGTGGCCGCATCGTCGCGGTCGATGTCGTCCTCGAAATCCGCGACGACCTTGAACAGTTCGCGCGCGTCAGGATCGACCGCGCACAGGAGGTGATAGAGCCAGCGCTCGCCGATCATCACCACCTTGACATCCAGCGGCACCGGCTCGGGCTGGAGAGAGATCGTGCTGATGCCGCCGAAATAGTCCGCCGGGCTTTCGATCGCGATGCGGCGCGCCCTGAGCGCCCGTTTCAGCGCATCCCAGGCCAGCAGCTGGCCCAGCACCTGCCGCGCATCAAGCACGAGATAGCCGCCGTTCGCCCGGTGCAGGGCACCCGCCTTGACCAGCAGGAAATTGGTGATCAGCGCGCCCTGCTGGGGGACATGTTCGACCCGGCCGACCAGGTTGAGCATGGTCGGATTGTCGAGCGAGACGACTGGCGCGGATGCGTCGCCGTCCTCGCGTGGAACCAGAACATTGACCAGGTACCGGTTGAAGCCTTCGTCGAACAGCTCCATCAGCCCGCCCTGGCCGCCGTCCTCGCCGCCACCGAGAAACATGTCGACGTTCTCCGCCAGATCCTTCTTCACCCGGTCCAGGTGCTCGAGCACGATCGGCAGGTCGGAAAAGCGGTCGGTCATCTCGGCGATGGATTGCTCCACCGTCTGCATGGCGATTTCGCGATTCAGCTCGCGCAGCTTGGCGCGGCGCTCCTTGTCCCACTTGGGGATCGACTTGAGGATGGCTTCGAGATCCACCTGCAGCGTCTGGATCTTTTCCTTGTAGCCGTCGCGGTCCTCTTCTGGCAGCGCATTGAACGTTTCCGGCGGGATCACCGCGCCGTCCGCCATCGGCGCCAGGGCGAACCCCATCGGTGTCTTCAGGATGGCGATGCCGGCGGCGTCCGCCTTGTCCTTCAGGGCCGCGAAGCCCTCTTCCTGATGCTGATGGAATTCCTCATCGATTGCATTGCGACGGTTCTGGTATTCCTCGCTTTCGAACACCGCGGTGAGCGCCGAGCGGAGGTCGTCGATCATCTCTTCCATCGAGTCGCGGAAGGCCAGGGCCCTGCCGTGCGGCAGCTCCAGGGCCTGCGGGCAATGCGGCACAGCGAAATTGTGCACGTAGACCCATTCACTTGGCGGCTTCTCGGCCTTGGCCCGCTCCTCCAGAAGGCTGCGAACGGACGTGTGGCGGCCCAGCCCGGGTGTGCCGATGACAAAGAGATTGTAGCCGTGGCGCTTGATGCGCGTGCCAAAATCGATCGACGAGAAGGCGCGCTCCTGGCCGATCAGTTGCGGTACGTCGGAAAGCTCCTCCGTCGTCTTGAACGTGAATTGTTCAAGCCCACAGCGCCGGTATAGGGCCTCGGGAGACAGTTTCGCACTTGGCTGCAAAGTCATGTTGAACGGGACCCCAGCGTGGTTCATGCGTGGGGCGCGTCGCGATCTCGTGACGTCGTTCGGCGCACCCCGGTTGCGATCCTTGCAGTAGAGGATAGCAGACGCGGTGCGGCATTGATTCTTCGCAAACGGATGTGAAGGGCCTCGCCCGATCTGCGGCAACCACGGCCACGGGGGCAAACGCCGGGAAGGCGGGCCTGAAAACGGGGGCGGAAGGCGCCCGGCTGCCGGTGATCAGTGGGTGATCAGGGTTCCGGCGCCGCCTTCGGTAAACAGCTCGAGGAGGACGGCATGCGCCACCTTGCCGTTGAGGATCACCACGCCCTCGACGCCCTGGTCGAGCGCGTCGATGCAGGTCTCCACCTTGGGGATCATGCCGCCGGAGATCGTGCCGTCGGCAATCATCGCGCGTGCCTGGGCGATGGTCAGCTTCTTGATCAGCTTGCCGTCGGCATCGAGTACGCCCGGCACGTCGGTAAGGAACATCAGGCGCTTGGCGTTCAGGGAGCCCGCGATGGCGCCCGCGAACGTATCGGCGTTGACGTTGTAGGTCTCGCCATCCTCGCCCGGTGCAACGGGCGCGATCACCGGGATCAGGTCTTCCTTGAGCACCAGTTTCAAAACGGTCGGATCGACGTGCTTGGGCTCGCCAACGAAGCCGAGGTCAACGATCTTCTCGATGTTCGAATCCGGGTCGACCATGGTCCGCGTGAGCTTTTCCACCATCACCATGCGGCCATCCTTGCCGCACAGGCCGACCGCGCGGCCGCCCTCGGCATTGATGGTGTTGACGATGTCCTTGTTGATGCCGCCGGCCAGAACCATCTCGACGATCTCGACGGTGGCCTTGTCGGTCACCCGCAGGCCGCCGCGGAACTCGCTCTGGATGCCGAGGCGATCCAGCATGGAGCCGATCTGCGGTCCGCCGCCGTGCACGACCACCGGATGCACCCCCGATTGACGCAGCAGGGTGATGTCGCGGGCAAAGGCCTTCGCCAGTTCCGGGTCGCCCATCGCGTGGCCACCGTATTTGACGACAACCGTGCGCTGGTCGTAGCGCTGCATGTAGGGAAGCGCTTCGGAAATGATGGTGGCGCGGATCTGGGAATTCTGCTGCGGAGAGGCGGTGTCAGAGGACATTTTCATTCCTGGCCAGGAGCCGCAACTGCGACGATCTGGCGTCTATAGCGGTTTTGACGCGACGGCTCAAATGCTGCGCTGCGTTTGGGCGCAAGAAATCGTCTCTGCGATCTCGCGATAGGTCCATGACCTAGTCGCCCAGGCCCGCGAGTTCGGCGATCACGGCGCGCAGCTCGGCGATGCCGGTGCCCTTCTCGCTTGACGTCTCGAGAATGTCCGGATGCGCGGCCGGGCGTTTGGCGATCATCTCCGCCGTCTTCGCGCGGATCTTCGCCAGGGCCGGCGGCTTCACCTTGTCGGCCTTGGTTAGCACGATCTGGTAGATCACCGCGGCGGTGTCCAGCTCGGTCATCGCGCCCAGGTCGTTGCCCTTCAGCCCGTGGCGGGCATCGACGAGCACGAACACGCGCCGCAGGTTCGGCCGGCCACGCAGATAATCGAAAATCAGGGCCGTCCATGCTTCCACGGTCTTCTTCGGCGCTTCCGCGTATCCGTAACCGGGCATGTCGACAATGCTGACGGCGACCTCGGGCGGGCGGAAGAAATTCAGAAGCTGCGTGCGGCCCGGGGTGTTGGAAGTGCGCGCCAGTGCCTTGCGTCCGGTCAGCGCGTTGATCAGGCTCGACTTGCCGACGTTGGAGCGCCCGGCGAAGGCCACCTCGATTCCGGCGGGTTCCGGCAACTGGGCGAAATCGCTGACCGAGATCACGAAATCCCAGGCGCGGGCAAACAGCAGCCGCCCGGCTTCCAGCAGGGCTGCCTGTCTGGCTTCCTCGGCCGTCGCTGCGGCTGAATCGGGGCTCATGTCGCTCATCATCTTGCCTTCAGGATCAATCTGTCGCCGGCGCGCGCCGGAGTCCGGGTTTGGCGCTAGTCGGTTGCGGTTCTCATGCAAAAGACCGGCCCGGGGCTGACAAGCCGCCGGTCCGGTCCCTGTGCGTTCGAAAGGCGAAGGCGTTCAGGCGGCTGCGCGCCCTAGTTGCTCTCGGCCTTGGACTTCTTCTTGAACATCGCCCTGATGTTGTCGAACAGCTCCACCTTCACGCCCTGGCGGCGCATGATGACATATTGCTGCAGGATAGACAGGGAGTTGTTCCACGCCCAGTAGATCACCAGACCGGCGGGGAACGATCCCAGCATGAAGGTGAACATCACCGGCATCCAGTTGAAGATCATCTGCTGCGCGGGCTCGGTCGGCGCGGGGTTCATCTTCATCTGCACGAACATGGTGACACCCATGATCAGCGGCCAGATGCCGATCATCAGCATCTGCGGCGCATCCCAGGGGAACAAGCCGAACAGCGTGAAGATCGAGGTCGGGTCCGGGGCGGACAGGTCGCGGATCCAGCCGAAGAAGGGCGCGTGGCGCATTTCGATGGAGACGAACAGCACCTTGTAGAGCGCGAAGAAGACCGGTATCTGCACCACCACCGGCAGGCAGCCGGCGAGCGGGTTGATCTTTTCCTTCTTGTACAGCTCCATCATCGCCTGCTGCTGCTTGGCCTTGTCGTCCTTGTGGCGCTCGCGGATTTCGATCATCTGCGGCTGCACCAGCTTCATCCGGCTCATCGACACGTAGGACTTGTTGGCGAGCGGGAAGAAGACCAGCTTGACGACGACGGTGGACAGCAGGATGGCGACGCCGAAGTTGCCGACCAGTTTGTAGAACCAGTCGATCATGAAGAACATCGGCTTGGTGATGAAGTGGAACCAGCCCCAGTCGATCATCAGCTCGAAATTGTGGATGCCGTATTCTTCCTGGTAGCCGTCGATGATGTCGACCTGCTTGGCACCGGCGAACAGCCGCGCCTTCGACTGGGCGCTGCCACCGGCCGGGGCGACGACCACGTCGCCGAGATAATCCGCCTGGAAGCTCTCGGCCGCCTTGCCATAGGAGAAGCGGCCCTGGAATTCACCTGCGTCGGCGGGAACCAGTGCGGTCGCCCAGTACTTGTCGGTGATGCCGAGCCAGCCGGAGGCTGCCTTGGCGGGCCGCACTTCACCCGATTCCTCGACGTCGTCGTAGTCGACTTCCTTGAGGCCTTCCTCGCCGAAGACCCCGATCAACCCTTCATGCAGGATGTAGAAGCCGGTGGTCTCCGGCTTGCCGTGCCGCGAAATCAGGCCGTAGGGATAGAGGCGGACATCCGCGCCCGTGGTGTTCTCGACCGACTGCTCGATGTTGAACATGTAGTCCTTGTCGAGCGAGATTGTGCGCTTGAAGATCAGGCCTTCGCCGTTGTCCCAGGTGATGGTCACCGGGCTTTCCGCCGTCAGCGCGCCCGTGCCTTCCTGTGTCCACACCGTCGTGGGGGTCGGCAGCGCGACCTGCGCGCCGGGGTCCGCGGTCCAGTTGACGTTTGCGTAGTAGGGCGACGCGCTGCCCGAGGGCGACAGCAGCGTGATCGTCGGGCTGCTCGGGTCGACTTCCTCGCGGTATTTGACGAGGTGCAGGTCGTCGATACGGCCGCCGGTCAGATTGATCGAACCGTTCAGGCTTTCCGTGTGGATGTCGCTGCGGCTGCTGGCCGCGATCACCGTGTCGCGGCTGGCGGGCACCGCCACGCCGCCGGCAACAGAGGGAAGGCCCGTCGCGCCGGGGACCGGAGCCGCGCCGGGTGCGCCAGGAGCCGTGGGGGTCTGCGCGCCCTGGCCCTGTGCCGCCTGGTTCCGGGCTGCGGTCTGGGCGATCTCGTCCTGGCGCCGCTGTTCCTCGACCTTCGGCTGAACGATGAAATACTGCCAGCCGAGAAGCACGACAAGAGACAGGACGATCGCGACAATGTAGTTCCGGCTATCGGGCATACTGGGATCTCATCGGGGGTCTGGACCGACCGCGCGGCGGCCTGCGGTTGTTGCTGGTTGCCGCGATCCACGGGCCGCGTGGCCCCGGGTCTTCGGCGTGTCAGGACCGTTATGCACGCGCTTGAAGCCCGCGGCCAGATCCTTCTTCAATTCGGAGAATGATATATCGAGTGCTGCGCGCCGTCCGACAAGGACATAGTCGCAGCCAGGCCGTGCGGCATCTGCGCCCACTGCGGCTATCGCGGCGCGTAAGCGGCGGCGGATTCGGTTCCGCTCCGGCGAGTTTCCGGTGCGTTTGGTCACCGTGTAGCCAATGCGCGGCTCGAAGACGGCGTCCGGATCGCACTTGCTTTGAAGCACAAAAGCGCGCCGAGCCGTCCGCACGCCCTTGGCGACGGCAAGAAACTCGGAACGCTTCTTCAAAGTCTTCATGGGATGCGGCGGCGTATCGGCATGGATGCGTCTCCGCCATTAGCATGGACTTTGGGCATGAGGAGCCGCAACGCAACGTCGCGCTGGTCACGCCATGCCCGGCCAAAGCGAACCCGGAGCGATCCGCCATCGGGCCGCGAGTGATCATCCGTCACGAAACCGTTGCCGTTTTCGTGACAGAGGCTCTAGGCGGACAGGCGCTTGCGGCCCTTGGAGCGGCGCCGCGCGATGACCTGCCGGCCGTTCTTGGTGGCCATGCGGGCCCGGAAACCGTGACGGCGAGCACGCACGAGGCGGCTCGGCTGGAAAGTACGCTTCATGATCTTTCACCGCGGAAACCGCGGCCCTTGGCTGTCGAATGTGTGCTTCGAATCTGTCCTGGGGATACGCCAACGTGCGCCCCCGAGTACGTCTCCGGGGCGCAGATCTCAAAAAGTCGAGAGATCCCTCACTGAGAAGGCATGCCGGAAAACGGATCCCAATCGAGCGCGCTTATACGAGTGGGGCCTGCCCAAGTCAACGCGTTTGGCCATGAAAATCGCCTTCGAGATACGCTGCGAACGCCGTTCACAGGGGAGTGACCATGTCGCCGCGCGGCTTCAATTCGCGGTGAGGGTACGGGAAATTCTGCGCAATCGTTTCTGCCACGGACTACATAGATTGCAAGAGTGTTGTGCGGAACCGTGTCTGCGGGTGTCTCTCGCAACGAGAGGCGACTGGATTCGGGATGCCGAGAGGGGGGGCTGCGCGACGCTTTTTCCCTGTCCTGTACCGGGTTTTCGCGATCGCACAGCTGTGCGGAAGCGGATGGGCAAGGATTGCGTTCGTCAACTCGCCCGGTTCGGATAGGCTGGCCGGCAATGTCTTCCCGATCCGGGGGCGGCATTGACGGGGTCCGGCCGCGGGGCATGAAATCGCGACTGGAGCACGCATGGTGAATGTGAACCGAGACATGGCGCGGGTAAAATCGGAACAGCCCAAATCGCGCGGGCTGATGCAACTGGTGAAGCGCTGGGGAGTGGCCGGCGTCATCGTCGCCCTGATGGGCATCGGCTACGCCTTTGGCTGGCACGACTACGTTTCCATGTCCGCGCTGATCATGCACCGCGATCTCCTCGCCACCTTCGTGGACGATAATTTCCTCCTTTCTATTGCCATCTATTGCGCCGTGTACGCCCTGCTCGTGGCGTTGTCGTTCCCCGGCGCGTCGTTGTTGACGATCGCGGGCGGCTTCCTGTTCGGCTGGTTCATTGGCGGCAGCCTTACGGCGATTGCTGCGACCGCCGGCGCTTCTGTGATCTTTCTTGCTGCCCGAACGTCGCTGGGTGTGTCGCTGAAGGAGCGTGCGGGTCCGTTCATGGCGCGGCTGTCCGGCGGCTTCCGCGAGAACGCCTTCAGCTATCTTCTGTTCCTGCGCCTGACGCCGGTGTTTCCGTTCTGGCTGGTGAATATCGCACCGGCGATCTTTCACGTGCCGTTGCGCACCTATGCTATTGCGACGTTCATCGGAATCATTCCCGGCACCTACGCCTACTCGTTCATCGGCGCGGGGCTGGACAGCGTCATCGCGGCGCAGGAGAAGGCCAACCCGGGCTGCGCGTCTGCGGGTACCTGCACCGTCGACCCCTCGGCGCTCGTGACCCGTGAGCTCATTGTGGCGTTCGCGCTGCTCGGGTGCGTTTCCCTGCTGCCCATCGTGCTGAAGAAGCTGCGCAGGCGATCGCGCGACGCGGCATCGAACTCCGATGCATGATCGGCGTCGACCGCGTTACGGCCGTGCCGGGCGTTCCTGAGTTGACGACACGACGCGCCCCCTGTTCCCGCCACCATCAAGAGTCCGAGTTACCATGACCGATCTTTCTCAATCGCCTTCAAGCGCGCC
>JBFHII010000037.1:0-11754 GCA_041596535.1 Breoghania sp.
CGAGGCGCGTGTCCCTTTTTGTCGCGCGGTTGCGTCACTATGGGGCGCCAAAAATACGGCCGTCCCTGCGGCGACTCTTCGCCGGTCATCCGCAATTCTAACCCGCGTGCAGCCCGCCGGGGACAAGATTTTCGTGATGAAACGTGTCCCCGGGCGCGGTGCAGCGCCTCGCGCGGCCGATTCAATTCCTGTGCGGTTCTGAGTCAAAAGACCGTCAAAACTTCTTCAAATTCCTCTCAATTCAACGCGAAAAAGACTGAAATTTGAATGTGTTGATCAGGCGCCTTTGAATCGCGGAGTTGTCCCCGTTCAGGCGGGCTTGTTGGCCCCGAGGAAATCCGCCATGCGGCCAAGGGCTGCCTCGATGTTGGCGCGGGAATTGGCGTAGGAGACGCGGATGTAACCCTCGCCGAAAATGCCGAAATCCGGTCCGCCGATCAGCGCCACGCCGGCGTCTTCGAGCAGTGCGGAGGCCAGCTTCTTGGACGTCCAGCCGGTCGCCGAAATGTTCGGGAAGGCGTAGAATGCCCCCTTCGGGGTGGCGCAGGTGACATTGTCGATCGCGTTCAGCCCTGCGGTGACAAGTTTGCGCCGGGCGTCGAACTCCGCGACCATCTCGTGCACCGCATCCTGCGGTCCGGTGAGCGCCGCGATGCCGGCGTACTGGCTCGGCGCGTTGACGCACGACCAGGCGTTGACGGCCAGCTTGCGCGCCTTGTCGAAGAGCTGGTCCGGCCACACGGCATAGCCCATGCGCCAGCCGGTCATGGCGTAGGTCTTCGACCAGCCGTCGAGCAGGATCAGCCGGTCGCGGATCTCCGGATAGCCCAGCAGCGAGACGTGCTCCTCGCCGTCGTAGGTCATCTGGCCGTAGATCTCGTCGGACAGGATGGCGATGTCGGGGCGCTCAGCGAGGCCCGCTACGAGCGTGTCGATTTCCGCTTTCGGGGTGACGCCGCCGCAGGGATTGGCCGGTGAATTGACGATCACCAGCCGCGTGTTGGGCGTCAGCAGCGACAGCATCTCGTTGGCGGAAAACGCGAATTCGTTTTCCTCACGGATCGGCACGGCGATCGGATTGGCGCCCGTGAACTCGATCATCGAGCGGTAGATGGGAAAGCCGGGATCTGGATAGAGAATGTCGACGCCGGGCGCGCCGAACATCAGGATCGCCATGAACATGGTGATCTTGCCGCCGGGCACGACCATCACGTTGTCGGGCGAGACGGTGCAGCCGGTGCGGCGGTGGATGTCGGCGGAGACGGCCTCGCGCAGCGGCAGGATGCCGGTGGTCGGCGTATAGCCGTGGTGGCCATCCCGCAAGGCCTTGATGGCGGCCTCGACGATGTGGTCGGGCGTCGAGAAATCCGGCTGGCCGATGCCGAGGTTGATGATGTCGCGGCCCTGCTCGCTCAGCGCCGTGGCGCGGGCGAGGACAGCGAAGGCATTTTCCTCGCCGATCCGGTCGAAGCCGTCGATTGTTTTCAGCATTGTTGTCCCCCTGTCCGCCGGCCGGCATACAATCGCGCGGCTGGCTTACAATTGCACTGCGCGGTGCGTTGTCGCTTGCCGATTTCTAGATCGTATCGGGCGGATTGGAAACGGGGGAAGTCATTCAATCACCGTTGCGGGGTGCCGCAACGCGATACGGGCGAAGGAAATCCTCCGCCCGTACCGGGTCGCAGCATCCGGCATCAGCGGTTTGGTCCGCTGCCCTGGGAGGGGTTATTCGGCGGCGATGCTCAGGGCCGGGGCGTTGGCCTCGCGGTACCAGGCCTGGGCGGCGGCGACGCCGGAGCCGAGCTCGACATCGATGCCGGCATCGGCCATCGCCATTTCGGCGCTGGCCAGCGCGCTCAGGCACATGACCTCGTTGAGATCGCCCAGGTGGCCGATGCGGAACACCTTGCCGGCGACCTTGGAAAGCCCGGAGCCGAAGGAGGTGCGGTAGCGCTCGTAGCCGATCCGGATGACGTCGCGGGCGTCGGTGCCCTCGGGCACCACGATGGCGCTGACAGTGTCGGAGTACCATTTCTCGTGCTTGGCGCAGAGATCGAGCCCCCAGCCCCTGACGCCGCGGCGGACGCCTTCGGCCAGCCGGTGATGGCGGGTGATGACGTTGTCGAGGCCTTCGTCGAGCAGCAGGTCGAGCGAGGCGCGCAGACCCTGCAGCAGCTGGGTCGGCGGGGTGTACTGGAAGTAGCCGTTGGCGTTCATCGCCAGCATGTCGCCGAAATCGAAGTAGCAGGTGTTCATGGTGGCGCCCTTGGACGCCTCGATCGCCTTGGCGCTCACGCCGAGCATGCCGAGGCCGGCGGGCAGCATGAAGCCCTTCTGCGAGCCGGCGACCGCCAGATCGACGCCCCATTCCTCCATCCGGAAGTCGATCGAGCCGATGGAGCTGACGCCGTCGACGAACAGCAGCGCGGGGTGATTGCAGTCGTCGAGGACGGCGCGGAGGCCGGCGATGTCGGAGGTGACACCGGTGGCGGTCTCGTTGTGGGTGGCGAACACCGCCTTGATGGAATGGCTGCGGTCGGCCTCGAGTTTGGCGCGGTAGGCCTCCAGCGGCACGCCTTCGCCCCATTCCACGTCGATCGCGTCGACGTCAAGGCCGAGGCGCTGCGCCATGTCGACCCACAGGTGCGAGAACTGGCCGAAGTCGGACATCAGCACCTTGTCGCCGACGTTCAGCGTGTTGGAGATCGCCGCTTCCCAGGCGCCGGTGCCGGAGGAGCCGAACAGCAGCACGGTGCCGGTCTCGGTCCTGAAGACCTTCTTGACGTCGCGAAACAGCGGCAATGTCAGTTCGGGGAAGTCCGGTGCGCGCATGTCCTGCATGGGGACGTTCATCGCCTGGCGGACCTTTTCGGGGATGTTGGTCGGCCCGGGAATGCAGAGATGCGTGATGCCCGTTTTCATGGCGCGGTTTCCTTGTGATGGTGGCGCGACACCGCCGGACGGCGCGTCCGGGTCCCTTGGTCGGGCCTTATTGGTCTGTTCGTCTGGAAGCCGGTGCTCGCTTGCGCAGGGGCGCCGTTGCACCATCGGACTGCGCGAGATTTCCCGTGCGGCGCGGCCCCGGAATTCGGCGGCGCGGCCGGCCGGCGACGCTTCCATTGCCTGTCGCCGGTGGCGCTGATCTAGCACCGGCGCCGGCCGAGGTGTACCTGAAACGGGTTGTTGTGAAACTTGTGTGATTTACAAAAACCGGATATGTAATTTTGTAAATTTACATGTTGCAGCGCACAGGCCGATCATGCCCGTTGAGAAGAAGTTCGTCGGTCCCCGGTTGCGGCAGTTGCGCCGCGAACGCAAGCAGACCCAGGGGGAAATGGCCAAGGCGCTCGGCCTGAGCACCACCTATGTCAATCTGCTGGAAAACAACCAGCGCAGCCTGTCGGTGCAGGTGCTGATGCGGCTGTCGGAGGCCTATGGTGTCGACTGGCGCGAGTTGCTGCAGGACGATTCCGCCTCGGTGCTGGCGGATTTGCGCAATGCTTTCAATGATCCCGTCTTCGGCGGCGATCCGCCCGACCTGCAGGAGCTGCGCGCCGCGCTCGACCATGCGCCGAAGGTGGCGCGCAATCTTCTTGCACTGCACAAAAGCTACCGCGCCCTGACGGAGCGCCTGCTGGCGGCGAGCGAGGCCAAGGAGACGACCGTCGACGAGGTTCTGTCGTCGACGCCGGAAGCCGCGGTGCACGACCTGTTTCGCCGCAACCGCAACTATTTCGAGGTGCTGGAGGCGGCCGCGGACGACTTCCGGCGTGGCGAGACGATTCCCACCGACGAGTTCTACAGCTACCTCAAGGCACGGCTGAAAAGCCGCATGGGCATTGAGGTGACGACGGTCCCGGTCTCGGCGCTGTCGGGCACCGTGCGCACCTACGACGAGGCCGAGAAGACGATCCTGCTGTCGGAAGGGCTGGACTACCAGAACAAGGTGTTTCAGCTCACCCACATGGCGGGGCTTCTGGAACACAATGCGGAGATCGACGGGATCGTCGAGGGGGCGGGGATCAACGGCGCCCGCGAGCAGGCGCGCTGCCGCGTGGAGCTGGCCAATTATTTCGCCGCCGCCGTGCTGATGCCCTACACCGGCTTCTTCGCGGAAAGCGTCACCAGCCGCTATGACATCGACCATCTGGCGGCGCGCTTCGGCGTCTCGTTCGAGCAGGCCTGCCACCGGGTCACCACGCTGCAACGCGAGGGCGCGCAAGGGGTGCCGTTCTTCTTCCTGCGCATCGACAAGGCCGGCAACGTCACCAAGCGCTTCAACGCCACCAGCTTTCACCTGGCGGAATACGGCGGCGCCTGTCCGCGCTGGGACATTCACCTGAGTTTCCGCACGCCGGGCCGGATCCTGCCGCAGTTTGTCGAGATGCCGGACGGGTCACGCTATTTCACCATCAACCGCACCGTCGACCGGCCGACGCTGGGACATCGCAGCCAGGACAACCGGCTGGCGGTGACGCTGGGCTGCGCCATCGAGTTCGCGCCGCGGCTGGTCTATGGCGCGCAGTTCCAGGTCGACGATCCGGAGCTGTTCACGCCGATCGGCATCAACTGCCGCCTGTGCCCGCGCCACAACTGTTCGCAGCGCGCGCATCAGCCGATGCATCTGGAACTGCCCATCGACGAGCGCCGCCGCGGCCAGACGCGGTTCGAGAGCTGAGGCGATTTTGCCATCGTGAAAGACCTGCGCTTCGTCGGCCCCAAGCCGTCACCGGGCTTGCCAAGGACCGCCGGCGCGGAGTTTCTTGTCGGCATCGAGCCGGGAAACGGCCGGGCGAGGAAATGATCAATTGCAGGGAAGAGGCATGGTGGAACACGCAAGCGGGACGTCGCGGTCGACGCTGCTGATGACCGTCAAGGGAAACCAGACGGTGGCGTTCTTCGATGAGGCGAGTGGAGAGAAGCTGGCGGCGCCGGTCGTCGGGACCCCCGAGGCCAAGCCGCATGAAATCATCCTCAGCGCCGATGGCGCGCGCGCCTTTGTCACGCTGTATGGCGACAAGGCCTATGAGAACAACACGCCGTCCAACCGCATCGCGGTGCTCGATGTGGCGGCGATGACGCTGGAAAAGACCATCGATCTGGGCGTGTATTTCGGCCCGCATGGCATGGCCCGGGATCATCTCGGCCGGATCTGGGTGACGGCGGAGAAAAACCAGTGCGTGCTGGTCATCGATCCGGAAACGACGGAGATCGTGCGCAGCGTCTACACCGAGCAGCGCTACCATTTTCTCAGCGCGTCGCCGGACGGGCGGACGATCTTCGCCGGGCACAAGGAACTGCCCTTCATCTCGGTGATGGATACCGAGCAGGCCGTGGTGACGGGACGAATAGCACTTGAGATCGGCAGCCAGGCGCTGTGGCATGCGCCCGATGCGCCGGTGCTCTACGCGGGCGACTTCTGCCGCCCGCTGTTCCACGTCATCGACACCGACCGGCGGGCCGTGGTCCGCTCCGTGCCGCTGACCGGGATCCCGGGCTGGCCCTATGCGACGCCGGACGGACAGTATCTGGTGGTCACGACCTACATCGAGGATGAGGACCGCGGCTTTGTCGAGATCTTTGACGCGTCGCGCTTCGAGCGGCTGCATCTCACCGAGCTGCCGGCCGAGCCCTTCCACGCGCTGGCGTGCGAGAACGGCGCGCATTGTCGCGTGGTGGTGGCCGACGGCCGCCTGATCACCATCGATCTCGCCAGCGGCGCGATTCTCGACCGGGTCGACCATGGCGGCGCCGAGATGCCCGAGCAGGTGGTTCGGGTGCAGCGCACCGCCTAGGTCAAACGGCCGTCCGCCTCACGCGACCTTGCTGTGCTGCGCCTCGCCCCGCGTTTTCGGGGCGGGGAACTCGTGGCTGCGAAGCGCCGGCCCTTCCTCCGCTTCCGGGCGGTGTCCCTTGAGATACAGCGCGCAGGTGGTGCGCAGCATGGAGGCGAAGTTCGGCACTTCGCCATTGATCTCGATCGCCTCGTCATAGAGCTGCGACAGGAATTTTGGCGTCGTCAGATCCTGACCGGCGGCGATCTCGTCGATCAGTGCCCAGAAGGTGGCTTCCAGCTGGATGCTTGTCGAATGCCCGGCGATGCGCACCGAGCGGTTGATCTGCTTGTAGCCTGACGGGTCCTGTCCGGCGAATACCCTGCACATGGCTTCTCTCCCATTCCATCGCGGCACGGCCTTCGTGGCCTTCTTCCGCGCGTGGCTGGGACAAGTATTCGCCGCGGCGGGCGATGGCGCAAGGGGACCGTCCGGCCACATCGCACAAAGCGCAAGGCGCCGCCGTTTTCGGGCGGGGTAGCCACTTGCCACCACCTCCATGATCGCATCCGGCATACTGGATGAACGCGCAACGAGTGCGCTCACGCTCAACGGAGGATTGCCTTGGCAAAAGCCATTCACATGATGATCCGGGTTCTCGAAGAGGCCCGGTCGATCGACTTCTACCAGCGCGCCTTTGCGCTCGAGATTGCCGACCGGCTTGATTTCGACAGCTTCACGCTTGTCTACCTGCGCAACGCCGACGCCGACTTCGAGGTCGAGCTGACCGTCAACAAGGACCGCGAGGCGCCCTACGACCTGGGCGACGGTTACGGCCACATTGCGTTTTGCGTCGCGGACCTGGACGCCGAGCACGCGCGCTTCAAGGCGGCCGGGCTGAACCCGCGCGACATCGTCGAGTTCAACCGCGACGGCGCCCTGCTGGCGCGCTTCTTCTTCGTCGAGGATCCGGACGGCTACAAGATCGAGGTGCTGCAGGAGCACGGACGCTACCGCTGAGCGAGCGGTCCGCCCGGTGGCCTGTCCCATCCGGCGGACCGTCCATGCCCCGCTTCGGGGCGCTGATTGTTCTGAAATGGGAGGAGAACCATCATGACAACAATCGACACGGGACCGGCCGGACCCGGCATCCCGATGCAGGAGAAAGAGCCGTCGGCAACCGGCCTTTCGCGCGGGGATCTTTCGCGCCGGGACCTGCTGCGGCGCGGCGGCATTGCCGGTGCGTTTCTGGTCATCTCCGGCCGTGCGGTGATGAGCCCGGGCCAGGCATGGGGCATGGAGACCCAGGCCCTGAAGCCGGAGACCATGGCAACGCTGATCCAGATGGCCCGCGACGTCTATCCGCATGACCGCATCGCGGATCGTTTTTACGCGATTGCCGTCAAGGGCCATGACACCAAGGCCGTCGGAGACGAGGCACACCGCGAGATGATCGAGGCCGGGATTGCCGATCTCGATGCTCGTGCGGGCGGCGACGGCTATCGCGCGCTCGGCTGGGAAGAGGAGCGTGTCGCCGTGCTGCGCCAGATCGAGGACACGGGGTTCTTCCAGACCGTGCGCGGCGGCCTCGTGGTGTCGCTCTACAACCAGCAGGAGATCTGGCCGCTGTTCGGCTACGAAGGCGAATCCTATTCCAAGGGCGGCTACATGGACCGCGGATTCGACGACATCGAGTGGCTCTAAGTGCGGCGCAGATCGCACGGCTGACCGAACGACCATGATACAGAGGAAACACCCATGGCTGCGTCCTATGACCTGAATGACGACTCCGTTGTCGTCATCATCGGCTCGGGTGCCGGCGGCGGAACGCTTGGCAACGAGCTGGCCCAGAAGGGCATCGACACCGTCATTCTCGAGGCCGGCGCCCGGCACGAATATGACGACTTCATCAACGACGAATGGGCAAGCTTCTCGCAGCTCGCCTGGACCGACAAGCGCACCACCTCGGGCGAATGGCGGGTGGCGAAGGATTTCGCCGGACTGCCCGCCTGGATCGTCAAGGCGGTGGGCGGCTCGACAACCCACTGGGCCGGCGCGTCGCTGCGCATCCAGGAGCACGAGTTCAAGACGCTCACCCGCTATGGCGCGCTCGAAGGCGCCAACCTGCTCGACTGGCCGATCGGTCTTGCCGATCTCGAGCCCTATTACGCCAAGGCCGAAGACAAGATGGGCGTCACCCGGACGAATGGCATTCCGGGGCTGCCCGGCAACAACAACTTCAAGGTGATGAAGGCCGGCGCCGACAAACTCGGCTATACCGAGTGTCACACCGGCCGCATGGCGATCAATTCCCAGGACCGCGACGGCCGCATGACCTGTCAGCAGACCGGCTTCTGTTTCCAGGGCTGCAAGTGGGCGGCGAAGTGGTCGACGCTCTACACCGAGATTCCGAAAGGCGAGGCGACGGGCAAGCTCGAGGTCCGGGCGCAGGCCCATGTGCTGAAGATCGAGCACGACGCCTCGGGCAAGGTTACTGGGGTCCTCTATGCCGACAAGGACGGCAACCAGCATCTGCAGAAGGCGCGGATTGTCGCCGTCGCCGGCAACTCCATCGAGAGCCCGCGGCTGTTGCTGAACTCGGCCTCCAGCATGTTCCCCGACGGACTTGCGAACTCCTCCGGACAGGTCGGCAAGAACTACATGCGCCACATGACCGGCTCGGTCTACGCGGTGTTCGACAAGCCGGTGCACATGTACCGCGGCACGACCATGGCCGGGATCATCCAGGATGAGGCGAAGCACGATCCCTCGCGCGGCTTCGTCGGCGGCTACGAGATGGAGACGCTGGCGCTGGGCCTGCCGTTCATGGCCGCGTTTCTCGATCCGGGAAGCTGGGGCCGGTCCTTCACCACGGCGCTGGACAGCTACGAGAACATGGCCGGCATGTGGCTGGTTGGCGAGGACATGCCGCAGGAACGCAACGGGGTGACGCTCAACACCGACGTCAAGGACCAGCACGGCCTGCCGGTGGCGAATGTGGCCTTCACCGACCACCCCAACGACATCGCCATGCGCAACCATGCCTACAAGCAGGGAGCGGCGGTCTACGACGCGGTGGGCGCGACACGCACCTTCCCGACACCGCCGTATCCCTCGACGCACAACCTGGGCACCAACCGGATGAGCGAGAAGGCGGCGGACGGCGTGGTCAACAAGCACGGCCAGAGCCACGACATCGCCAACCTGTTCGTCTCCGACGGCAGCCAGTTCACCACGGGCGCGGCGGAAAACCCGACGCTGACCATCGTGGCGCTGGCCATTCGCCAGGCGGATTACATCGCCGGCCAGATGTCGGCCGGCACGCTCTAGGAGCGGGCGTGACGGGGCGGCGGCGTGGCGTCGCCCCGGTTCGCCGGGCTCCAGCGCTCCGGAGAAAGGAGTGCGTGGGCCGCCTTCAGGCGGGTCCACCTGAAGGCGGGTAGCTCTAACCCGGCATAACGCGCCTCATGCCTCCGGCACCTCGACCAGCCGGCCCGATTTGCAGTCGTAGATGTAGCCATGCACCGGGATGTCGTCCGGAACCAGCGGATGGTTGCTGATGCGGGCAACGTCGGAGCGGACGCTTGCGGCCTGTTCGGAGATGGTCAGCCAGTCGATGTAGTCGCCCTCGTGCGAACCGGGACCCTTGCCGGTGTCGTGCCAGCCGTTCTCGTCGACGGTGGCGGTGTCGAGGCTCGAGGCAAGTAGGCCGCGCATGATCTCGTCGGTGAAAGTCTCCATGCCGCAGTCTGTGTGGTGGACGACGAACCATTCGTTGGTGCCGAGCAACTTGTGCGAGATCACCAGCGAGCGGATGGCGTCGTCGCTGGCGCGGCCCCCGGCGTTGCGGATGACATGGGCGTCGCCCTCGGCGAGCCCGGCGAACTTGGCCGGGTCGAGGCGGGCGTCCATGCAGGTTAGGATGGCGAACCTGCGCGCCGGCGGCATCGGCAGATCGGCTTTGTCGCCGAAGCCGGCGACATATTTTTCGTTGGCGGTGAGAATTTCGCGTTCGATCTCGCTCATGGTTTCCCTCCCTGTGTCGTATGATCCGCAGGAGGCCCCTGCAGTGTTCTGCGATGGATCGAAGTCTAACGGTGGCGCGGTCTTGTCCAAAGTAACAAGGCGGTGCTCACAGGCAGGGGAGGAGACTATCGTTCCGCCGCGGACACGATCTTGTCAAACCACACCCTGTCGCAACAGAGACCGTGACGATCTCTCTGGCACCGGGCACCGGCCGCGGGAAGGACCCCGCGTGGCATTGGGTCTTTTGCAAGCACCTCGGCGAGCGCCGCTTCTTTCGTGTAGCCAGGCCGTGATTATCGACGGCGACGTCTGCGGCAAAGCCGCGCAATTCATGCCCGCCCGTGCAACGGAATCACGGCTCTGGCCGGTCATTGGGGGCGTTTGATTGCGGATAGCGCACAGAACGCCCTGTTCTCCCGTTCGAAACTGCTTATATATTGACCCAGCCCGACGCGGCGCCCGGTTCGGGGCCCGACGCGGGAGAGGTGTACCGTATTGGCCCTCAATCGCCATCCGCGTCTTTGACCCTTACCATGCCGCCAGGCTGGAGGGTTTGGAACAAAATATAAGAATCAGGGAATTTGCGTCTTCATGCAGGAAACGATCAAAGAACTTGCGGTGCATTGCGCCGCGTTCCGTGCGCCAAATTCCTTGCGTGCAGCCATCCAAATTCTCACCACGACCGCGCCGTTCCTGATCCTGTGCGCGGCGATGTATCTGACGATCGATATCAGCTACTGGATCACCCTGGCGCTCGCGGTGCCGACCGCGGGGCTGGTCATCCGGTTCTTCATCATCCAGCATGACTGCGGCCACGGCTCGTTCTTCTCCTCCAAGCTCGCAAACGATCTGACCGGCCGCATCCTGTCGGTGCTGACGATCACGCCCTATGCCTACTGGCGCCGTGCACACGCGCTGCATCACGCGTCCTCGTCGAATCTCGACCGGCGCGGCATCGGCGACATCTCCACGCTGACGGTGGCCGAATACACCGCGCTGTCGCCGATGAAGCGGCTCGGCTACCGGATCTACCGCAATCCCCTTTTCCTGCTGCTTGTCGGCGGCCCCGCCTATTTCCTGGTGCTGCAGCGCCTGCCGCTGACGCTGCGCGTGCCGGCCAAGGAAATGTGGACCAGCGTGCTGACGCTCGATGCGGCGATGGTCGTGGTCTACGGCGTGGCTGTCTATTTCATCGGCTGGACCGATTTCCTGCTGATGTTCGCCCCCGTCATCGTGATCTCGTCGATCGCCGGCGTGTGGATGTTCTACGTGCAGCATCAGTTCGAGGAAACGCACTGGGAGAACAGCGAGAACTGGGACCGCAAGACGGCCGCGGTGCTCGGCTCGTCCTATTACGTGTTGCCGCGCGTGCTGCAGTGGTTCACCGGCAACATCGGCCTGCACCACATTCACCACCTGTGCAGCCAGATTCCCAACTACCGGCTGCAGGAATGCCTCGATTCGCATCCCGTTCTCCCGACCATCAACCGGCTCACCTTCTGGCAGAGCCTGAAGACGGCGCGCCTGGCGTTGTGGTGCGAAGAGCGCAAGCAGCTGGTGGCCTTCTCCGCCCGCCATTACGTGCCGGTGCCGGTGCGCGCCGCCGCCTGACGCGCGCAGGCTTGTTGTTCTGCACTGCGGATCGCGCCGGAACCCGGGTTCCGGCGCGTTTGCGTTTTGATCGGCATGCGCCGGACCGACCTTGCGCGCCGGCGGGTGCGTGACATTGTGCAATCGGACGCGCGTGCACTCCCATTGTGCGCCGCAAGCGCCTATGTTCGCTGTGAGGCGCGGGCCTTCGGTCCGCCATGACATTCCACGACGCGCAAGGGATATCCCATGTCTGCGACAGACACTTCCACCGAGACCCAGATTCCCGTCACCGTGCTGACCGGCTATCTCGGCTCCGGCAAGACCACGCTGCTGAACCGCATTCTCACCGGCAGCCACGGCA
>JBFHII010000038.1:0-11614 GCA_041596535.1 Breoghania sp.
CGAGAATGTAGCCGTAGGTGGCATAGCGAAGAGCCACGTTGGTGTTCTGCTCCGCCAGAAGGAACGAGACGCCCTGTTTCTGGTTGAGCTCCTTGACGATCTCGAAGATCTCCTCGACCAGCTGCGGCGCCAGACCCATCGACGGCTCGTCGAGCAGGATCATGTCCGGGTTCGACATCAGCGCCCGGCCGATGGCGCACATCTGCTGTTCACCGCCTGACGTATAGCCCGCCTGGCTGCCGCGCCGCTCGCGCAGGCGCGGAAAGGACTCATAGACCATCTCCAGATCCCTCTTCACGGCAGCCGATCCGTCGCGCCGGGTATAGGCGCCCGTGAGCAGGTTCTCCTCGATCGACAGATGGCCGAAGCAGTGCCGGCCTTCCATCACCTGGATACAACCGCGTCTGACCAGGTCGTTGGGCGACAGCGCCTCGACCCGTTCGCCCTTGAAATGGATGCTGCCCTTGGTGACATCGCCGCGCTCCGCGCCGAGCAGATTGGAGATGGCCTTCAGCGTGGTGGTCTTGCCCGCGCCATTGGCACCGAGCAACGCCACGATTCCGCCCTTCGGCACGGTCAGCGAAACGCCCTTCAGAACGAGAATGACGTGATCGTAAATCACCTCGATGTTGTTGACGGCGAGAATGGTCTCGGCTTCGGAGCGGTCGTGGGCTTCGGTCGCATGCGTGTTCATCGATGCCGTTCCTGTGGTGGCGACGTTTCGGCGGGGCCCGTCGGCCGCGCCGGTTCGGGCGGCGCACGCCCCCGATGGGAGAGTCCAGCCGGCCGCAACAAGAGCGATGGCGAAGCCCGCGCGCTCGACACGCGCCGCTTCCCCCTGCCCCTCCGCTGAAGAGGCAGGGGACCGCATTGTCTGGCTTGCGTAATCCCGTGCTTACCGCGCGGCGCAGGGAACCTCGCGCTCCGGCCAGGGCGCGTTGGACTTGACGTATTCCTCGGCCGCGGCCTCCAGCAGCGGCTGGACGACATCGGTCATCGGTTCGAACCAATCGGATGCCTTCTTCCAGTCCTTGCCGTCCCATTCGACGATATAGACCGGGCCGTGGCCGTTGTGGTCCTCGCACGACATCGCGATCGGGGCCATGAAGTCCTTCATGCCCATTTCTTCGATGCGCGCCTCGTCGATATTCAGCGCCTCCAGGCCATTGCGCATGTCTTCCGCCGAGATGACCTTCTTGCCCGACAGCTCCTGCGCGGTGCGGATGCCCTCGGCGATCAGCATCGCGTTGTAGACGCCGCGGTTGTAGAGATTGTCGGCGAATTTCTCCGGCTCGACCTGGCTTTTCCCGGCATCCACGACATGCTTCTTGATGTCCTCGATGACGCCATAGTCCTTGCCCACGCCGTTGAAGTTCAGCGCGCGATAGCCCTTGGCGGCTTCACCGCCGGCGGCCGCATCGTCATTGCCACCGGACCACCACACGCCATAGAAGTTCTCCATGTTGTAGCGGATCTTGGTGGCCTCCTTGATGGCGGTCGGGTTCATCGCGCCCGAGCCCCACATGATCATGTAGTCCGGGCGGTCGCGGCGCACGTTCAGCCACTGCGACGACTGATTCTGCATCTCCTTGCCGGCCACCGGGTATTGCACCATCTCGAAACCGTATTTCTTGGCGAGATCCTCAAGCAGCGGAATCGGCTCGCGGCCGTAGCCTGCGTCGAGGAAGATGTATCCGATCTTCTTGCCGCTGAGCTTGTCGAGCCCGCCTTCGCGGCGTCCGATGTCCTTGATGATCGCCGAGGCGCCATCCCAGTAGGTGTCGGGCGCATTGAAGATCCACGGGAAGGTCTTGCCTTCCGCCGCCGCCGAGAGGCCATAGGCCATGGACAGCACCGGGATGCGGTCGTTGGATGCCTTCGGGATGACCTGCAGCGTGATGCCGGTCGAATACGGATTGATGACGAGCGGGTTCTTGGCCTTCACCGTCTCGTAACACTCCACGCCCTTCTGCGTGTTGTAGCCGGTCTCGCACTCCTCGACGTCGAGCATCACGCCACCGATGCCGCCGTCGCGCGCGTTCAGCATGGCGAAATAGTCTTCCATGCCGTTGGCGATCGGAATTCCAGACCCCGCATAGGGTCCGGTGCGATAGGTGAACAGCGGCACATAGAGAGAGTCGGCCGCCTGCACCGGTGCGGTTGCCATAATTCCGCCGGCCATCGCCAGCGCAGCCAGGCCCGAGCCGATATAGCTGTGTTTCATGTCTTCCTCCCTGTTCCGGCACCGCGCGGCACCGGACGAAAGCCGTTGGCCGTTGCCCCGGACCGGCTCACGATGCCCGGCGGCTTGTTCCGGACGCCTTGTCCCGGCGTCCTTCTTGATGGCCTCAACCGTAGGGGAACGGCCAGACCCGCAATTTCTCCTTCGCCAGCCGCCACAGCCTGGCAAGGCCATGCGGTTCAGCGATCAGGAAGAAGATGATCAACCCTCCGATGATCATCGACGTCAGATGCTCGACGGTTTCCGCACCGACCTCGAGGCCGAGCGACGGAAGCACGCTGCGCAGCAGAACCGGCAGGATCCAGATGAAAGCCGCCCCCATGAACGACCCGATCAGCGATCCCAGCCCCCCGAGAATGGCCATGAACAGCACCTGGAACGACAGCGAGATCGCGAAGGCCGACGGCTCTGCCGCACCCAGCCAGAAGAACACCATCATCGCGCCCGCGACGCCGCAGAGATAGGACGAGACGGCAAACGCCGAGAGTTTCGCCGTCAGCGGCCGCACGCCGATCAGCTCGGCGGCAATATCCATGTCGCGGATCATCATCCATTCCCGGCCAATGCGGCCCCGGATGACGTTGGAAACCAGCCAGGTCAGCAGGACCACGATGCCGAGCGCGAAGAAATACTGTGTCAGCGGCGCGGCCGCCGCGCCCGTGACGATGATCCCGAACATTTCGCGCTGCTGCACCTCGATGGCGCCCGACGCGTTGTAGTTGTAGAGCCACGGGATGCGGATGAAGCACCACTCCAGGAAGAACTGCGCGGCCAGCGTCGTCACCGCCAGATACAGCCCCTTGATGCGCAGCGACGGCAGACCGAACAGAACGCCGATCGCGGCGGAAAACAGCCCCGAGGCGAGCAGCACCACGATCAGGTTGGCGTCGGGAAAGATCGAGGTCAGCTTGTAGGCCGAATACGCGCCCACCCCCCTGAAGGCGCCGGTGCCCAGCGACAACTGGCCCGCGTATCCCGTCAGCACGTTGAGCCCGATGGCGGCCAGCGCGAAGACCAGGAACGGGATCATGATCGATGTCGGGAAGAAGTCGTTCGCCGCCAGCGGTATGACGACAAAGGCCGTGAGGAAGATCACCGCCAGCCCGATGCGGTCCTGGCGCAGCGGGAACAGCGCCTGATCGCTTTCGTACGACGTCTTGAATTGTCCGGCTTCACGATAAAGCATGCCGCGCCCCTATACCCGCTCGATGATGCGTTCGCCGAACAGGCCCTGCGGCCGGAACAGCAGGAACAGCAGCGCAATGATGTAGGCCAGCCAGGATTCGATCCCGCCGCCGACCAGGGGTCCCCAGTAGATTTCGCCGATCTTCTCGCCGAAACCGATGATCAGCCCGCCGATGATGGCGCCGGGGATCGACGTGAAGCCTCCGAGGATCAGGACCGGCAGCGCCTTGAAGGCGATGATCTCAAGCGCGAAGGACACGTCCGAGCGCGCACCCCACATGATGCCGGTGGCCAGCGCGACAATGCCGGCGGCGAACCACACGATGGCCCAGATCTGGTTGAGCGAGATGCCCACCGACAACGCCGCCTGGTGATCGTCGGCCACGGCCCTCAGCGCCCGGCCGACGCGCGTCTTGTTGAAGAACAGTCCCAGCCCGGCAACCATCAGCACCGCGATCACCGCCGCCGCGATATCGATGTGCTGCAGAATCACCAGTCCGCGCTCGCCCACGTCGAAAGCCGTGGAGCCGGTCGGCAGGCCGAGTTCCTCGGCGATCATCTTTTTCGGCTCACCGCCGAAGACGAACTCTCCGAAGCCGACGAGGAAATAGGTAAGGCCGATCGTCGCCATCAGCAGGATGATATCCGGCTGGTTGACCAGCGGCCGCATGACCACCCGCTCCACCGTATAGGCCAGCACGCCCATCACGCCGATCGTCAGCACCAGCGCCAGATAGGCCGGCACGCCGTTCTCGTGCAGGCCGACGAGCGTGAGAGCGGCGAACACCACCATGATGCCCTGGGCGAAATTGAAGACGCCGGAGGCCTTGAAGATCAGCACGAACCCGAGCGCGATCAGCGCATAGAGGATCCCGGCGACAAAGCCTTCCCACAGCACCTGCAGCAGGAAGTCCGGTTGTTCAACCATCTGCAGGAAGGGATCGATGAAAATGTCGTAAAGCATGGGAACTCCACCCTTCGGGACTGCGAGGTCATGGCCTAGTGCGGAACGCCGAGATAGGCGTCGATGACATCCTGGTTGGCCTGCACCTCCTGCGGCGTGCCGTCCGCGATCTTCTTGCCGTAGTCGAGCACCACCACCCGGTCGGACAGATCCATCACCACGCCCATGTCGTGCTCGATCAGCGCGATGGTGGTGCCGAATTGATGGTTCACATCAAGAATGAAACGGCTCATGTCCTCTTTTTCCTCGAGATTCATGCCGGCCATCGGCTCGTCGAGCAGCAGCAGCTCCGGCTCCATCGCCAGCGCCCGGCCTAGCTCCACACGTTTTTGCAGACCGTACGGCAGGCGCCCGACCGGCACGCGGCGGATGTGCTGGATCTCGAGAAACTCGATGATCTCCTCCACCCGGCGGCGATGCGCGATTTCCTCGGTGCGCGCCGGCCCGTAGTAGAGCAACTGCCAAAGGAAATTGCGGTGCATCTGCAGGCTGCGACCGGACATGATGTTGTCCAGCGTCGTCATGCCCTTGAACAGCGCCACGTTCTGGAACGTCCGGGCAATGCCCTGGCTTGCCGCCTCGTAAGGCTTCATCTTGCTTCGCTCGCGACCGCGCCAGGTGATGGTGCCTTCCTGCGGATGATAGAAGCCGTTGATGACATTGAGCATCGACGTCTTGTCGGCGCCATTGGGGCCGATGATCGCGCGCACCTCGCCCTTCTCGATGTTGAACGAGATGTCGGTGATGGCCTTAACGCCGCCAAACGACAGCGACACATTGTCGATGCTGAGCAGAACGTCGCGCTTGAGCGAAGCGTCCGCGCCCGGCGCCAGCCGCTCCGGATTGACGAGCACGGTCATTCCGCGGCCTCCCTGAGGGTGTCGCCGCCGCTCGGCGGATGGATCTTCATGTCGCGGATTTCCACGTTCGCCTCGATGGAGCCGGTGCGGCCGTCCTCATAGGTCACTTCCGTCACCACATGCTTTTCCAGAGAACCGTCGTAAAGCGCCTCGATCAGCGGCGCATAGCGGTCGACGATGAAGGATCGGCGGACCTTCTGCGTCCGGGTCAACTCGCCGTCGTCCGCGTCCAGCTCCTTGTGCAGCACCAGGAACCGATGGATCTGCGCGCCGGCCATCATCGGTTCGGACGCGAGATCGCGGTTCACCTGGTCGACGTGACTGTGGATCATCTCGTAGATCTGTTTGTGCGCGGCCAGTTCCTGGTAACTGGCGTAGCTGACGTTGTTGCGCTCCGCCCAGCTGCCGACAGAGGTCAGGTCGATGTTGATGAACACGCAGACCATGTCGCGGCCATCGCCGAAGGCCACGGCCTCCTTGATATTGGGGAAGAACTTGAGCTTGTTCTCGATGTATTTCGGCGCGAACAGCGCCCCCGAGGTCAGCTTGCCGACATCCTTGGCCCGGTCGATGATCTTAAGATGCCCGTAGTCGGTGAAGAAGCCGGCGTCGCCGGTGTGAACCCAGCCTTCCTCGGTCTTGGTCGACCGCGTCGCCTCGTCGTTCTTGTAGTACGCGATGAAAGTTCCGGGACTGCGGTAGAGCACCTCGCCGCTCTCGGCGATCTTGATCTCCACGTCCGGCGCGGGCGTTCCCACGGTATCGGGATGGATCTCGCCGTCCGGCTGCATGGTGATGTAGACGCTGGCTTCGGTCTGCCCGTAAAGCTGCTTCAGGTTCAGCCCCAGCGACCGGTAGAAGCTGAAGATCTCGGGCCCTATGGCTTCGCCCGCGGTGTAGCCCACCTTCAGCCGGGTGAAGCCCATGCGGTTCTTCATGGGGCCATACACCAGCCACTCGCCGAGCTGATAGAGGATCCGCTCGCCTGGCGGCACGCTCTCGCCGTTGAGAATCTTTTCGCCCGAACGCCGCGCCACTCCCATGAAGAAGTCGAACATCTTCTTTTTCAGCCGCCCGGCATCCTCCATGCGCACCATGATCAGGGTAAGCAGGCCCTCGAACACCCGCGGCGGCGCGAAGAAATAGGTCGGGCCGATCTCCCGCCGGTCGTCGAAGACCGTTTCCATGTTCTCCGGGCAATTGACGCAATAGCCCGCGGTGTAGGCTTGGGCGAGCGAGAACACGTGATCGCCGATCCAGGCGAGCGGCAGGTAGGCAAGCGTCTCTTCCTCCTCGCCGAGTGAATCGAAGTGATTGCCGTTGGTCGCCGACCGGATGAGGTTGTCGAAGGACAGCATCACCCCCTTGGGCCGGCCGGTGGTGCCGGACGTATAGAGAATGACCGAGATATCGGAGCCCGTTGCCGCGTCGATGCCCGCGCGCCACGCCGACACGGCGGACGGATCGGCCGACATCACCTCGCGACCGCGGCCCTGCAGCGTGTCGAAACTGTGCAGGTGGGTCGGATCGTAGTCGCGCATGCCGCGCGTCTCGTCGTAGATGATCTCGTCGAGCATCGGCAGCTGATCGGCGACCGACAGGATCTTGTCCACCTGCTCCTGGTCCTCGACCACCGCGAAACGCGCCTCGGCGTGCTCCAGCACATAGGCCATCTCCTCGGCCACCGAGTCCGCATAAACCGGCACGGGAATCGCGCCCACGGCCTGCGCGGCGACCATCGACCAATAGAGCCGCGGCCGGTTGGCGCCGACGATCGCGATCTTGTCGCCCTGCGCAAGACCCAGTGCCGCCAATCCCAACGAGGCAGCCGTCACTTCGTCGAGCACATCGGCCCAGGTCCAGACCTGCCAGATGCCGAAGTCCTTTTCGCGGATGGCCGGGCGCTCGCCTCGAACCTCCGCGTTGTGCAGCAGCAGCTTGGGAAATGTATCGCCACCAACAGCGACACGTGTGGCTGCGGTTGGGGCCGCGTCCGCCATGCGTTTCCTCACCATGTTCCCGCAGGGGTTCTTTTCCGGGCGCGGGCTTTTGTTTCTTTGTTTGTTATCGTGAAACTAAATCTGACCAAGCGATCAATATCAAGCCCGTCAAAAGTTCATCTCGCAAATTTACAGGAACATGGGCGCAGGAAAAATATACTGCAGCGCGATATCGCGATGCGAAATTACTTGCTTTCGACAAATCAGAATGAAATGAACGCAACGTGAGCCTGAAGCATCGCCATCCCGCACTGCGGAATACCAATACGTAAGAATGCTCAAATGACGCGCACTGCGGGGCGGCGCACGCGGGTCGGACACATCGACGCAACCCGCGAGCCAATCCGGAAGAGGTGCAGTCTACACGGGCTATTCAGCCGCTTCGCGAACGCCGGACGCCGTTCGGAATGCCTGCAACAAGGCCGCCCGGTCAGACGCGCTGCGCTTCACGGACCGCTCCCGCACATGCCCGTAACCGCGGATGCGCTCGGGCCAGCCGGCCAGCAGGATCGCCTCGTTCCGGTTGCCGGCGGTCAGCGATGCGGCGATCTCGTCGACCACGGCCATGTAATCGGCCATCAGCGCCTTCTCCATGCGCCGTTCCTCGGTGCGCGCGAAGGGGTCCGCCCACGAGCCGCGCAGCCCCCGGCACGCCGCGAGCCAACCGAACGCCCGCATCATCCACGGTCCAAAGGCCTGTTTCCTGAGCTTGCCGGTGTCCGGATCCCGCCTGGCCATGATCGGCGGCGCGAGATGAAACTCAAGCTTTTCCCAGTTCTCGAACTGCGTTTCCAACTGGCGCCGGAACGATCCGTCGCTGAACAGGCGCGCGACCTCGTATTCGTCCTTGATCGCCATCAGCTTGAACAGATTGCGCGCCACGGTCTCCGCCAGTTCGGTCGAGCCGGGAGCAATCTTCTCTTCCGCCGCGCGCACCAGGGCGACACGGCCTGCGAAGTCCTGTGCATAGGATGCGTTCTGGTAGCCGACCAGATACTCCGTGCGGCGCGCAATGACCTCGTCCAGGCTCTCACTCGGGCGACGGTGCGCGAGAACAGCGGATTTCTCCGGCGCTCCCGGCATCGCCGCGACGCTGTCGGGATCGGCCGCCGCCTTGCGGCCCCAGCGGAATGCGTCGCGGTTCATGGCGACCGCCACTCCGTTGAGCTCGATCGCATGCTCGATCGTCTCCGCGGCCAGTGGCACCGCGCCCAGTTGCCAGGCGTAGCCCAGCATGAACATGTTGGCGGCGATGCTGTCGCCCATCAGGCCGGTGGCAATCTTCGTCGCCTCGATGAAGCGGCTGCGCCCCACCCGTCCGCGCGCCTCGATCTCCTTGATCAGCCGGCGCGACGGCAGCGTGAAATCGGCATCGCGTGTGAAGTCGCCGGGATAGGTCTCATGCGTGTTGACGACAATGGTCGATCGCATCGGATCGGCCGCCGCCAGCACCTTGGCCGAGCCGGCCACAACCATGTCACAACCCAGCACCAGGTCCGCCGCACCCGCCGCGATGCGGATGCTGGAGATATCCTCGGGCCGTTCGGCGATGCGGATGTGGCTGGTCACCGCGCCGCCCTTCTGCGCAAGCCCCGCCATGTCGATGATGCCGATGCCCTTGCCTTCCAGATGCGCGGCCATGCCCAGCACCGCGCCGATGGTGACAACACCCGTGCCACCGACGCCGGTCAGCAGGATGTTGTACACGCCCTCGAGCGCCGGCAGCTCAGGCTGCTCGAGTGCCGTCACATCCGCGCCTTCACTCATCCCACGGGACTTTTTCAGCTTGCCGCCATGCACGGTCACGAAGCTCGGGCAGAAACCGTTCAGACAGGAAAAATCCTTGTTGCAGCTCGACTGGTCGATCTGCCGCTTGCGGCCGAACTCCGTCTCCACCGGCTGGATTGCGACGCAATTTGACTGTACCCCGCAGTCGCCGCAGCCCTCGCAGACCTGCTCGTTGATGACGACCCGCTTGTCGGGATTGGAAAACGTGCCCCGCTTGCGCCGGCGGCGCTTTTCGGCGGCGCACGTCTGGTCGTAGATCAGCACCGACAACCCGGGGACCTTCGCCAATTCCTTCTCGACCGGGATCAGTTCGCTGCGATGATGGATCGACGTGCCTTCGGGCCAGACGGTTCCGGCGGGATATTTGTCCGGCTCGTCGGAGACGATGACCACGCGGTTGGCACCCTCGGCCGCCACCTGCGCGGCGATCTGCGGCACGGTGAGCCCGCCGTCATGGGCCTGGCCTCCGGTCATCGCCACGGCGTCATTGAACAGGATCTTGTAGGTGACGTTGACCTTCGAGGCGGCAGCGGCGCGCATCGCCAGATAGCCCGAATGATTGTAGGTGCCGTCACCGAGGTTCTGGAACACGTGATCGCGCTTGGAGAACGGCGCCTCGCCGACCCAGTTGGCTCCCTCGCCGCCCATCTGGGTGTAGCCTTCCGTGTTCCGGTCCATGGACTGCACCATGTAATGGCAGCCAATCCCGGCATAGGCGCGCGATCCCTCCGGAATAACCGTCGACGAATTGTGCGGACATCCGGCGCAGAAATAGGGCGAACGGGTGGCCACATCTTCGGTGGCGCGCAGTGTGGCTTGCGCCTCGCGCAAGGCCTTGATGCGGCCCTGCAGCGCCTCGTTGGGTGCGAATTGCGCGATCCGCTCGCCGATCGCCACGGCAATGTCGTTGGCGTCCAGCGCGCCCTTGGAGGGGAACAGCCACTTTCCCTCCTCGTCGCGCTTGCCGACGATCACCGGTGCATTGGCGGTGCGATACAGGATCTCGCGCGCCTGGCTCTCGATCAGCGACCGCTTTTCCTCCACCACGATGATCAGATCGAGACCATCGGCGAACCGCTTGAAGCCCTGCGGCTCCAGCGGCCACGAGCAGCCGATCTTGTAGAGCCGCAGCCCGAGATCCGCCGCCTTGACTTCGTCGATGCCGAGACTGTCGAGCGCCTGCTGCACATCGAGCCAGCTCTTGCCCGTCGATGCGATACCGACGCGCGCGTTGCGGCCACCGGAGTGCACCAGGCGGTCCAGCGCATTCGCCGCGAGATAGGCCATGGCGGCGGGCAGCTTCACCTCGTGCAGCCGCGCTTCCTGGGTCAGCGGATGATCGCTGATGCGAATATGCGGACCGCCTTCGGGGAAGCCGAAGTCGGGCAGCACCGGCAGCACCCGGTTCAGCGAGCCGTCGATGGACGCGGTGGACTCGACATTGTCCTTGACGCACTTGAGGCCGGCCCAGATGCCGGCATAGCGTGACAGCGCCCAGCCGTGCAGGCCGAAGTCGAGCATTTCCTGCACGCCGGCGGGATTGAGCACCGGCATCATCGCGTCGACAAAGGCGAACTCGGACTGATGCGCGGTGGTCGAGCTCTCGCAGGTGTGGTCATCGCCCATCAGCGCCAGCACGCCACCGTGCGGAGAGGTGCCGGCCAGATTGGCGTGACGGAAGGCATCGCCCGAACGATCGACGCCCGGCCCCTTGCCGTACCAGATGCCGAAAACCCCATCGACGCGGCCCTCACCGCGCATCGCCACCTGCTGGGTGCCCCACAGCGCCGTCGCCGCGAGATCCTCGTTGATCGCCGGCTGGAAGTGAATGTCGGCCGGCTCGAGCACGCCCTTCGCCCGGGAGAACTGCTGGTCGAGACCGCCCAGCGGAGACCCGCGATAACCGGTGACATAGCCGCCCGTGTTGAGTCCCGCCGCGAGATCCCGCGCCTTCTGAATGAGCGCGAGCCGCACCAGCGCCTGCGTTCCGGACACGAAAACCCGATCGGTGGCGAGGTCGTATTTGTCATCAAGGCGAACGGGCTTCAGCGGCATTGGTCCTCCAGCGGGGGCCGGACGTGATGCCGGACCCGATGTTGCGTCAAAAAGCGGCCGGCGCCGACCAATCGGCGCGACCACACGTTACCGTGCCAGCTTGACCGAGGCCGCGGCACCGGGTCAATGGGTTTATCAAGCAGTGTTTTTCGGGCTGGTCGGCAGCGATCACGGAACGGCCTGCGTCCCGCTACGGCATCCCCGTGAGCCGGACAGCCCGGGAACATTTCACGCTCAAGGTATCACAGTCCCAACATGGCGGCTGTTTGCGGGATGCGACTAAGAGTCGGCGCGCCGACGCGACGCATACTAGCGATAGATCACGCCCGGCAGCCACGTCGCCAGGTGCGGCGCGAACCACAGCAGCACCAACACGAGCACCTGGATGCCCACGAAGGGAACGATGCCGCGATAGATATCGCTGGTGCGCACGCTGTCGGGCGCGACGCCGCGCAGATAGAACAGCGCGAAACCGAATGGCGGCGTCAAGAATGACGTCTGCAGGTTGACCGCCATCATC
>JBFHII010000039.1:0-11598 GCA_041596535.1 Breoghania sp.
CGTCGAGATCGGCGATGCCGAGGTCGGAGGCGGTCAGCGACTGGATCGTCAGCGTGATCGTGTCAGAGGCATCGGAACCGACGACCACGTCCGCGCCGGTGGTGTCGACGGCGGTGCTGGTGCCGGTGGCGGTGGACGTCGCCGTGGTCAGGCCGAGATCGGACAGGGCAAAATCGTTTGATCCGTCCAGGCTGCCGCTCAGATTGTCGATCGTCACCGAGACATCTTCGCCGGTTGCGCGGCTGGTGAAGGTCAGTTCCCCGGTGTCTTCGTCGAGGGCGGCGGTAACGTCGTAATTGCCGTCGTCGACCAGGGCGTCGTTGATGGCGTCAACCAGTTCGGCCGCCGAGTAGTCGACGTCGGCCGCGGTGTCGTTGGAGAGCGTGACGGTCGTGCCGTTGACGTCGAAACTGGCCGTCTCGCCGGCGGTCACCGTCAGGGCGGCGGCGGTGCTGAACGTCTCCGTGCCGTCACTGCCGACGTCGGTGATGCCGAGCGTTGACAGGTCCGCCGCGGTCAGCGTGGTGTTCGAGCCGCCGACGGTGACGTTGTCGACCGTGATGTCGGAGCCGTCGGCCGCACCCAGCACGAGATTGCCCGAGCCGTCGGTGGAGGCCGTCACGCCGGTGGTGGCGCTCTCGGCGTTCACCGCATCGACGATGTCGGCAACCGTGATCTCGCCGGTGGTGGTGGCGCCGACGGTCAGGTCGATGGTGGTGCCGTTGACGTCGAAACTCAGCGTGTCGCCGTCGGTTCCCGCGATGCTGGCGTTCAGCGAGGTCGTCGCCGACGTTGCGCCGGTGAGCGTCGAGGTCACCGTGGCCGCCGTGGTCACCGTGTCATCGGAAAACGTGCTGGTGCCGTCGAGCAGGCTCTGGCCGTTGTAGCGGGTGGACGTCGCGATGCCGTCGACTTCTTCCACGAGCTGTTCGAATTCGGCCTGGATGTAGGCGCGCTCTGTGTCCGTCACCGTGCCCGATGCGGACTGCGACGCCAGGGTCTTCATGCGCTCGAGAATGTCGCTGACGTTCGATGCGCCGCCGTCGGCGGTCTGCAGGATCGAGATGCCGTGCGAGGCGTTGGTGGACGCCTGTTCGAGCGCGGAGACGTCCGACGAGATCTTCGTGGAAATGGCGAGGCCTGCCGCGTCATCCGAAGCCTTGGTGATGCGCGAGCCGCTGGCCAGCTTCGCCAGGGATTCGGACTGGTCGGCGGAGTTGATGTTGAGGTAACGCACGGCCGTGTTGGCGGCGGTATTGGTCGAAATGACGGGCATAGATGACTCCTGCTTTCTATGGGACCCCACGCCCGATTTTTCGGCGCGGTAAAGACCTGCTTTCTGCGGGCCTGTTTCTTCAACGAAAGCAAAAGCGAATTCAGGCGAAGTATTATTCGACGTCGTATATGAATTGGTTAATCATCTGTTAACAAAGAAAAGACATCAGCTTGCGCGTTGCGCAGAATATGCCGGAGTTTCTGGCGCCCGCGCTTGAGCAGGGACTCGACAGCGTAGACCGAGGTGTCCATGACCGTGGCGATCTCGCTGTTGCTCATGTTCTCTATGTAGGAAAAGATCAGCGCGATGCGTTGCTGGTCGGGCAGGCGTGCGATGGCGGCGCTGAGCAGGTCGTTGGCCTCATCTCGCAGCAGCGTCTGCATCTGGTCGGACTGGCCGTCCTCGATCTCCGGAAGCACCTCGATGGTTTCGGCGCGCGGCTTGCGCAGCATGTCGATGCAGCGGTTGGTGACGACGCGATACAGCCAGGTGGAGAACTGTGCCCTGCCGGGCTGCCAGTGACCGCGTTTCGTCCAGACCTGCAGAAAGGCGTCCTGGACCACGTCCTCGGCGTCCGCGGGGCTGCGCAGGATGCGGAGCGCGACGGCGTAGCCGCGATCGATATGGCGCTCGGTGAGCGTGCGGAACGCTTGCTCGTCATCGAGACCGATACGATGGAGCAGTTCGTCGTCGCTCAGCGCGAACATGGCGTCGTCAGTCCCTCTGGTCCGCTCGCGAGCAGCTGTTGATGCCTCGTCGAGGTCTGTCGAAAGAGGCTGTGCCGAGCACGCTTCCGCGAAAGCCATTATCGCGTTCTCCCGCCATTCGCAATTTCATCCGACCAGTTGGATCGGACTTTCACTTCTTCAACGGGGGATGTTTGGAGATCAGGCGGTAAAAATTAGTAACGTGACGATTTTTATTTGATCGTTTGTAGGAAAAATATGCCTATCAGTAGGAAATTTATGCCTATACGCAGTACAAGGTCGAGTATATTGAAATGAATTACATTATAAAAACAGAATAGTCTTCAATCTGTACGCGGTGAAAATTGCCTTGAAGGCCCAATATTTGATCACTTTTCCGGCGCCCGGTGCGGCCCGGCGCCTGGCACCGTCACGGTGCGACACAGGTTCTAGTCACGGCGTGTCGTCGCAATGCCGGGCGATCAGGGCGTCGAGATAGTTCGCAGCATCGTCGCCCTTGAGCGATTTGTCCCACAGCGTGCGGGCGATATCCTCGTGCAGGGTGAGCGCCTCGGGGGCCGAGGTGATCAGGCCGACACCGACATGCACATTGGGCTGTTCGCCGAGCCGGAAAGGGCTGATGGCCACCACCGAGCGCCCGGGCTGGCGGAAGATCTGAAACCCGGTCGCCGGCGTCGATTGCTGCACGATGCCGATCTGCACGCCGATCGGCTGCTTGCGCAGCAGGGCGGAGATGTGCCGCGCCTCGCGGCAGGCCATGGCGCGGCGGTCGCGCTGCAAGGCGTGCGGCATGGTGCCCCCGGCAACCAGCCCGTGCTGCAGGAAGCGTTCGAAATCGGCCGAGGTGATCAGGCTGACGAGCAGTTGCCGCCTGCGCCTGTAGGCCTCCTTGCGCTGACGCAGGATGTCCAGCAGCCGGGCGATCTGGCGCGAGGTCTCGGTGTTGGAGCCGCCGGCGTCGCGTTCCAGGTCGTGAAACACCTGCTGCAGCATCTCGTCGTAGTCGTCCGAGGTCAGCAGATAGGAGACGGGACCGAACAGGCCGATGATCTGCTCGCTGTCCTCCTCGATCTGCCGCATGCGCTCGAAGAACGCCACCGCGTTGTCGACGTATTCGACACCCACGCCGAGCAGGTTCGGCAGCGAGACGCCGAGCACGCGGGCGATGCTGGTCAGCGTGTCGATCTTGCGGATATCGCCCTTTTCCACCCGGTACAGTGCCGCGCGCGAGATGCCCAGCCGCGCCGCCAGCTCCTCGGGCGAAATATCGCGCCCCATCCGGTAGGCATTGAGACGGGCGCCGATATCCGAATAGGTGATCTCGTCGGCCATCTCTTCTGGGGCGGCTGTCCGGTCGCGAAGAATATCCACTGGTGTCGTTCGGCCTCTGCGATGCGTGGTCTGCCGCTGTCCGGGGTGATTCCAATCACGCGCGGACCGCGGATGCTCTCGCAAGTTATCACAATAATGATATGAAAATGCAAAAAATCTCATTTTTGAGATTTTCGTTGACTCATCTGATTGAGCGGCGCTAGCCTCGCTGCTTCACCTGTCCCGGAGCATCAGGAAACATGAGATTTCCCATGAACAGCATCAGCCGTCCTCTCGCCGCCTTTGCCGTCGCCGGCCTGACCGCGCTTGCGGCCCTGCCTGCGCACGCCGCCGAATTCACCGCCAAGATCGGCCATCTTGAGTCCGCCCAGCAGTCGCGGCACGTCTTTCTCGAAAAGGTCGCCAAGCTGGTGTCCGAGCGCACCGACGGTGCCGTCGAGTTCCAGCTCTTCCCGCAGGCCCAGCTCGGCAATCAGCGCGAGATGACCGAGGGCGTGCAGCTCGGCGTTATCCAGGCGACCGTTTCCCCGGCCGCCTTCCTCGGCGGTTTCGATCCGGCCGTCTCCGTGCTCGACATTCCGTTCCTGCTGCCCGATGACGAGGACGCCGCCGCCAAGCTGCGCGAAGGCGACTTCGGCAAGGCGCTGCTCAAGACGTTCGACTCGCGCGGCGTCGTCGGTGTCGCCCTGTGGCCGAACGGCCGCAAGAACTTCACCTCCAACAAGCCGCTCGACGACATCGCGGCCTTCACGGGCCAGAAGTTCCGGGTGATGGATTCCCAGATCCTCGTCGAGCAGTTCAACGCGCTCGGCGCCTCCGCCATCCCGCTTCCCTTCGGCGAGCTCTACACCTCGCTGCAGACCGGTCTCGTCGATGGCGAGGAAAATCCGCTCGACACCATCCAGCGGATGAAGTTCTACGAAGTCCAGAAGCACCTGGTGCTGTCCGATCACGGCGCGATGGAAGACGTGGTCCTGTTCAACCCGACGTGGTGGCAGAGCCTGCCGGAAGAGTACCGCACGGTGATCACCGACACCTTCAATGAAGTCGTGCCGGACCTGCGCGCGCACAAGGCGGCCGCCGTTGCCGAGGCGCTGAAGGTCATCACCGAAAGCGGCATCGATATCCGCACGCTGTCGGCCGACGAGAAGACCAAGATGCGCGAGCTGATGTACGGCCCGGCCCGCGCCGCCTACATCGAACGCGCCGGCGATGAGGGCAAGGCCCTGATCGAGGCCTACGAGAAGGCCTATGCCGAGCTGGCTTCCAAGTAAGCTCGCGTTTCCTTGCGGCGGCGGGAGCCATCTCCCGCCGCCGTTTCCGTTTCAAGCCGCATGCGGCGCGGCCAATCCGGCAACCAGGTGGACATCATGACGCCTCTCGCGATCCTGAGGAGGGCAGAGCGCATCTTCCTCGTCACCGTCTTCTTGTTGATGGTCGTGTTGTTCTTCCTCAACGTCGTGGCGCGCGAGGCGGGCGGCACCTACGCCAGCGATTTCGCCTGGATCGAGGAAGCCGTGCGCCTGATGAACATCTTCCTGGTGTTCGGCGCGCTCGGTCTGGCGCTGGAACGCGGCCGGCATGTCGGCATCGACACGCTGCGCAACGCGTTGCCCGAGCGCCTGCGCCGGCTGGTGCTCAAGCTGATCGATGCGGTCGGGCTGGCCTTCGCGCTCTATCTCACGGTGCTCGCCTGGCGCATGGTGGTCTTCGTGCTCGGCACGGGCCAGCGCAGCGCCACGCTCGACATTCCCATGGGCTGGCTCTATGTGGCGCCGCTTGGCGGCTTCGCGCTGCTGGCCCTGCGCCACGGCCTGTCGCTGTTCGGCCTCATCGACCGGTTCTCCGAAACGGATGACGCGGACAAGCAGCCGACCGCCGGGGAGGCGTCGTCATGATTTTCCTGGTCATCGGCCTTGCCATCCTGCTGCTCGTGCTCGGCTTCGAGATGTTTCTGGTGCTCGGCGTCACCGCGCTTGCCACCAAGCAAGCCTTCTATGCGGCGATCCCGGATCCCGCGGTCGTGCAGAAGCTGATCGGCGGCATCAATCACACCACGCTGCTGGCGATCCCGTTCTTCATCTTCGCGGCGCAACTGATGGGCTCGGGCCAGATCGCCAGCCGCCTGGTCGGCCTGGCGCGGGCGCTCATCGGCCACACGTCCGGCGGCATCGGTCACACGGCCATCGGCGGCGCCATGGCGTTCGGTTCGGTCTCGGGCTCGGCCCCGGCCACGGTCGCCGCGCTCGGCCGGATGATCTATCCGGAAATGCGCGCCAGCGGCTTCTCGCAGAAGTTCAGCCTCGACCTGATCATCTCCAGCGCGGAGACGGCGCTGCTGATCCCGCCGTCCATCACCTTCATCGTCTACGGCTGGATGACCGGCTCGTCGATCGCCCGGCTGTTCGCCGGCGGGCTCGCCGTCGGCATCGTGCTGGGGCTGGCCTTCGCCGTGCTGGTGATGATCGAGGCCCGGCGTAGCGGCATTCGCGCCACCGAACGCACCTCGGCGCGCGAACGGCTGCAGGCGCTGATCGCCGCGGGCTGGGCGCTCGGCATGCCGGCCATCATCATCGGCGGCATCTATTCGGGCACCTTCACGCCGACCGAGGCGGCCGTGGTCAGCGTTGTCTACGCGATCTTCGTCGAGACGGTGGTCTACCGCGATCTCGGCTTCGGCAAGCTGTGCGAGGTCACCGAGCAGGCGGCGGTGTCCACCGCCATCATCTTCATCCTGCTCGCCTTCGGCGGCCTGCTGTCGTTCTTTGTCACGCTGGCGCAGGTGCCGACCCATATCAGTGAGTTCCTGGCGCTGATCGATGCCGGGCCGATCACCTTCCTGCTGGTGGTCAATGTCTGCTTTCTGATCGCCGGCATGTTCATCGACCCCAACTCGGCGCTGCTGATCCTGGTGCCGCCACTGTTCCCGGTCGCAACGGCGCTGGGCATCGACCCGATCCACTTCGGCATGATCGTCACGCTCAACATCTCGCTGGGCATGATCACGCCCCCCTTCGGGCTCGATATCTTCGTCGCCTCCTCGACGCTGGACAAGCCGGTGCTGTCGATCATCCAGGGTGTATGGCCCTTCATTGGCGCCAATCTCGTGGTGCTGCTGATCGTCACCTACGTGCCCGAGATCTCACTGTTCATCCCGAATCTCATTTTCGGATAGGAAGCACAGCATGACGCTCGCCGTCCTCGACCGCGCCTCCCGACCGGACGCGGAATACCCTCGCATTTTCGAAGCCGACTGCCGGGTCAAGTCCAACACGCCGGTGAACGGCGAGTACCGGCTGATGGTGCTCGATGCGCCAGCGCGTATCCTCGACTGCAAGCCGGGACAGTTCTTCCATCTGCTGTGCCCCACGCGCGGCGCGCTGCAGCCCTTCCTGCGCCGCCCGATGAGCATCTATGGCTATGACGCGGAGGCCGGGGAACTGCAGTTTCTCTACAAGGTGGCGGGCGAGGGCACCGGCGCGCTGGCAACCCTTGCGCCCGGCGAGACACTCAACGTCCTCGGCCCCCTTGGCCACGGCTTCGAGATCGCCGACGACTGGCAGAACCTGCTGCTGGTGGCGCGTGGCGTGGGGCTGGCGACGCTTGCGCCGCTGGCCCAGGAAGCCCGCCGGCTGGGCCGCGGGCTGACCGCCATCTGCAGCGCACGTTCGCCCGAACTGCTGATGTCGATCGATTATTTCAAGGCGCTGGGCACGCGCATCATCCCGGTCACCGACAGCGAGGGAACCTCGGACACCGACACCCTGCGCGGCCTCATCGAGGCGGAGATCGCCGGTCCCGGTGTCGACGCGCTCTATACCTGCGGCTCCAACCGGTTGCTGCGGCTGTTGCAGGAGATCGGCGCCAGACACGCGATTCCGGGGCAGATCGCGCTGGAGCAGCAGATGGCCTGCGGCATCGGCATGTGCCAGTGCTGCGTGCGCCCGTTCCGCCGCGACGGCGGCATCGTGCAGGAGCGCGTGTGCAAGGAAGGCCCGGTGTTCGACCTGCAGGAGGCCGTGTCATGCTAGATCTTTCCGTTCGCCTGGGCGCGCTGACGCTGAAGAACCCGATCATGCCGGCGTCGGGTACGTTTTCCGAGGATCTGGCGCGGGTCTTCGATCTCGATCTGCTCGGCGCGCACGTGACCAAGACGCTGACCCGCGAGAAGCGCGGCGGCAATCCGACGCCTCGGGTGTGCGAGGTGCGCGGCTCGATGCTCAATTCCATCGGCATTCCGAGCAAGGGCGTGGACGCCTTCAAGCGCGACATCCTGCCGTTCTATGCCCAGTATGACGCGCCGCTGGTGGTCAGCATCTCGGCCGGAAGCGTCGATGAATTCGCGCTGCTCTGCGCGGAGATGGACCTGCCGGGCGTCGCCGCCATCGAGGTCAACATCTCGTGCCCCAACATCGAGGAGGACGGCAAGGCGTTCTCCATGCGGCCCTCGACCACGCACGCGGTGATGAAGCGGCTGCGCGGCGTCACCGATCTGCCGCTGTGGGCCAAGCTGTCGCCGAACACCGGCGAGACCAGCGAAGTGGCGCGCGCGGCAGAAGACGCCGGCACCGATGCGCTGGTCGTCGCCAACACGCTGCTGGCCATGGCCATCGATATCCGCACCCGCCGGCCCAAGCTGGGCAACCTGATGGGCGGGCTGTCGGGGCCGGCGCTGAAACCCATCGCGCTGCGCATGGTCTATCAGTGCGCCCGCTCGGTCTCCATTCCGGTGATCGGCTGCGGCGGCATCTCGACCGTTGAGGATGTCGTGGAGTTCCTGATCGCCGGTGCCACCGCCGTGCAGATCGGAACCGCCACGTTCACCGAGCCCAACGCGATGCCGCGTCTCATCAATGAGTTGGAATCCTGGCTTGCCGCGGAAGGTCTTGCTTCCGTGAACGATCTGATCGGCTCCGTGCAGGACGGCGAGGCGGCGGAGAGCGTGGTGTTCATGGAGGCGGCGCCATGACGGCCACTCCGGATCTCGCTACTCTCGCACAGCCCGTGAACCCCGGCATGCAGCCCTATGAGGCGATGGTGGCGGGACTGTTCGAGGAGATCGCGGAGCGCACCCGCGATGTTGCCGGCGTCAGCCGCCCGGCCTTCTCCGATATCGAAACGGAAACGCTGGAATATCTCGCCGATTTTGCCCGGGATCAGGGTCTTTCGGTGCGCTGGGACGCCGGCCGCAACCTGGTGTTCGCGCTGCCCGAGGATGCCGACGCGGAGCAATCCGTTCTCGTTGGTTCGCATGTGGACAGCGTGCCGCAGGGCGGCAACTTCGACGGGCTGGCGGGCGTCGTCGCCGGGCTCCTGTGCCTGGTGCGGGCGCGGCGCGAGGGCGCGCGCTTTGCCCGGCCCGTGCATGCGCTGGCCATGCGTGGCGAGGAAAGCGCCTGGTTCGGGCCATGCTACATCGCGTCGAAGGCGCTGCTCGGCGTGCTCGGCGAGGACGAGCGCTCCGCGCCGCACAAGGGCGACGGTGCGACGCTCGACGAGCACATGCAGCGCGTCGGCATCGACATGCAGCCGGTGCGGCGCGGCGAGCCGCTGATCGACCCGGAATCGATACTCGCCTACATCGAGTTGCACATCGAGCAGGGGCCGCTGCTGGTGGAAAAGAATCTGCCCGCCGCGGTGGTGTCCGGCATTCGCGGCAATTTCCGCCACAAGCGCGTGCGCTGCATCGGCGAGGCGGGGCATTCCGGTGCCGTGCCGCGCTCCTACCGGCGCGATCCGGTGCTCGCCATGGCCGATCTCCTGACCCGGCTCGACGAAAGCTGGCTGACCATCGTCCAGAAGGGCGACGACCTGGTGCTGACGGCGGGCATGGTCGCCACGGATGTGACAAGCCACGCCCTGTCGCGGATTCCCGACAAGGTGGATTTTAGCCTCGATATCCGCAGCCAGAGCGCCAAGGTGCTCGACGACATGCGCGAGCTGCTGCGGTACGAGATGCGGACCATCGAGCGCGAGCGCAAGGTGCGCTTCGAGCTCGACGGCGCGCTGCGTACCGAACCGGCACTGTGCGCCCCCGCGGTGGTCGAGGGACTGAGCCGCGCCGCCGAACACCTCGGCATGGAACCGTTTGTCATGCCGTCGGGCGGCGGCCACGACGCGGCGGTTTTTGCCAACGCCGGGGTTCCCACGGGCATGGTCTTCGTGCGAAACCGCAACGGTTCGCACAATCCGGCCGAGGCGATGGAGACAAGCGACTTCCTCGCCGCGACCGCGATCATCTATGACTACCTGCTGGAGTCCCGCGCATGACCGCCGTCCAAGAGCTCGACATCCGCCGTCCCGACGACTGGCATCTGCACCTGCGCGATGGCGCCATGCTCGAAGGCATCACGCCGTCGACGACCGCGGATTTCGCCCGCGCCATCATCATGCCGAACCTAGTGCCGCCGGTGGTCACCACGGCGGATGCGGAAGCCTACCGCGCCCGCATCATGGCCGCGGTGCCGCATGGCGACCGCTTCGAGCCGCTGATGACGCTCTATCTGACCGGCGTCACCGATCCCGACGATGTGGCGGCGGGCGCCGCCTCGGGCCTCATCAAGGCGCTGAAGCTTTATCCGGCGGGCGCGACCACCAATTCCGAAAGCGGCATCCGCGAGATCGAGACGGCCTACCCGGTGCTGGAGCGGATGAGCGAGATCGGCCTGCCGTTGTGCATGCACGGTGAGGTCACCGATCCCGACATCGATATCTTCGACCGCGAGGCGGTGTTCATCGACCGCGTGCTGATCCCGCTGCGCGAGCGGTTTCCCGATCTGCGCATCGTCATGGAGCATGTCACCAGCCAGCAGGGCGTCGACTACGTGCGCTCGCAGGAGAAGAACCTCGCGGCGACGCTGACGGTCCATCACCTGATCATCAACCGCAACGCCTATCTGGTCGGCGGCATCAAGCCGCATTTCTATTGCCTGCCGGTCGCCAAGCGCGAAACCCATCGCCTGGCGCTGCGCGAGGCCGCGACCTCGGGCGATTCGCGCTTCTTCCTCGGCACCGATTCCGCACCGCATTCCGATCCGGCCAAGGAATCCGCCTGCGGCTGCGCCGGCATATTCACAGCGCCGACGACCATGGCGTGCCTGGCGCATGTGTTCGAGCAGGACAATGCCCTGGACAAGCTGGAAGCCTTCGTTTCCCTCAACGGGCCAGCCTATTACCGGCTGCCGGCCAACGAGGAGCGCCTGCGCCTGGTGCGTGGCGAGACGCCGCTGGAGTGGCCGAAGCGCGTTTCCACGGGCGCCGGACCGGTCACCGTGTTCGATCCCGGGTTCCCGCTCTTTTGGCGCGTGGCGAAAGGTGCTAAGGGCTAGCCGTTTTAACGTCCGCACCGACCCGCGCTAAGAGGACCCGCCGATGATCTCCAATGCCTTCCCTGACAAATCGCTGATCGCCGAGATGACGGCGAAGATGCTGCTCGAGATCAAGGCCGTCCATTTCCGGGCGGACAAGCCGTATATGTTTACCTCGGGACTCGCCAGCCCGGTCTACATCGACTGCCGCAAGCTGATCTCCTATCCGCGCATCCGCAACACCCTGATGGATTTCGCGGCCTCGATCGTGCTGCGTGACATCGGCTTCGAGCAGATCGACGCGGTGGCCGGCGGCGAGACGGCCGGCATTCCGTTCGCGGCCTGGATCGCGGACCGGCTCGACCTGCCGATGCAGTATGTGCGCAAGAAGCCGAAGGGTTTCGGCCGCGACGCGCAGATCGAGGGTGACATTTCCGAGGGCCAGCGCGTGCTGCTGGTCGAGGATCTGACCACCGACGGCGGCAGCAAGATCACCTTCTGCGAGGCGCTGCGCCGCGCCGGCGCGGAAGTCACCGACACGGTGGTGGTGTTCTATTACGACATCTTCCCCGAGACCCGCCAGAACCTGCAGAACCACGGGCTGCGCCTGCATTCGCTGGCCACCTGGTGGGACGTGCTGAAGGTCTGCAAGGACAACGGCTATTTCGATCCCGACACGCTTCGCGAGGTCGAGGCGTTTCTCAACGAGCCGCTCAAGTGGTCGGGCGCCAACGGCGGCGCGACGGAAATCTCCAGCTGACCGATCACGATATCGATGACAGGGGCCCGCGCACGCATGCCGTTGCGCGGGCCTTTCTGATTCAGCCCTGCCGCCGGCCAAAATCCTCCGCGATCCATTCCGCGAAAATGGCGGCTGCGACCGGAAGGCTGCGATTGCGCATCTGGCACAGCACGAGATTTCCAAGGCGAATATCGCGCGGATCCATCGGCCGCATCGCGAAGGCGTCGCCCAGGA
>JBFHII010000040.1:0-11562 GCA_041596535.1 Breoghania sp.
GACGCCACGGCCGCGCCTGCCGAGGTCGACATCGCCGCGCTGAAACCGGACAGCGCCGCCATGCGGGCGATCCGCGGCGACCGCATCGCCATCATTTTCCAGGAGCCGATGACATCGCTGTCGCCGCTGCACACCATCGGTGACCAGATCGGCGAGGCGATCGAGTTGCACCGGGGCCTGTCGCGGCCCGAAGCGGCGGAAATCACCCGCGACATGCTCAAGCTTGTGCAATTCCCGCATCCCGAGCGGGCGCTGGACACGTTCCCGTTCGAACTCTCCGGCGGGCTGCGCCAGCGCGCGATGATCGCGATGGCGCTGGTCTGCCGGCCGGCATTGCTGATCGCGGACGAGCCGACAACCGCGCTCGATGTCACCATTCAGGCGGAAATCCTCAAGCTCATCAAGGACCTGCAGGGCGAACTCGGCATGTCCGTGCTGATGATCACGCATGACTTCGGCGTGGTCGCCAATGTCGCCGACGAAGTGGTGGTGATCTACCATGGCCGGATCATGGAATCGGGCTCGGCGGAGGATCTCTTCAACAAGCCCTCGCATCCCTATCTCAAGGCCCTGATGCGTGCCGTGCCGCGTTTCGGCATGGAGCCCGGCGAGCGGCTGGTGCCGATCCGGCCCGTGGCCGCCAAGGTCGAGGCCCTGCACGCACGCCGGCCGGCCAACTGGCGCGGCGAACCGGGCTCGCCGCTAGTGCGGCTGGACAACGTCTCCAAGATCTATCAGCTGCGCAAGAGCGGCCTGTGGGGATCCCAGGTGCGCACCGTGAAGGCCATGGACGCCATCAACCTGACCATCCGGCGCGGCGAATGCCTGGGGCTGGTGGGGGAAAGCGGGTCGGGCAAGACCACCACGGCCAAGGCGATCCTGCGTGCCATCGACGTGGAAGAGGGCCGCATCGACTATTTCGTCAACGGTGAACCGAAGGATATGGCGACGCTGCAGGGCAAGGACCTGAAGGCCTTCCGCCGCCGTGTGCAACTGATCTTCCAGGACCCGTTCTCCTCGCTCAATCCGCGCATGACGGTCAACGACATCCTGATGGAGCCGCTGATCATCCATGGTATCGGCTCGGCGACCGAACGCGCGCAGCGGGTGCGCGACCTGGTGGAGCTGGTCGGTCTGGACCCGCGCTTCCTGCGCCGCTACCCGCATTCGTTCTCCGGCGGGCAGCGCCAGCGCATCGGCATCGCGCGGGCCCTCGCGCTGGAACCGGAGTTCGTGCTCTGCGATGAACCGGTCTCCGCGCTCGATGTCTCCGTTCAGGCACAGATCCTCAATCTGCTCAAGGACCTGCAGAAGGAACTCGGGCTCACCTACCTGTTCGTCAGCCACAACCTGGCCGTCGTCGACTATATCGCCGACCGGGTGGCGGTAATGTGCAAGGGACGCCTGGTCGAGCTCGGGCCGACGCATGAGGTCGTCGCCAGTCCGATCCATCCCTATACCCGCGCGCTGCTCAAGGCGGTGCCGGAACCGAGCCTCGATGACCAGCTGGATCTGGACGGCATTTCGGCGGCGACGATTTCCGACCCGGCTCAGTGGCAGCAGCCCTACCGGATCGACGATGACACCGCGCCGACCTTGGTGGAGATGGCGCCGGAGCATTTCGTGTGCGCGCCGGGGCTTGCGAGCGCGACCGATGAAGCGGTCGTCCGCGAACGTGCGTTGCAGCGTTCCCAGCATGAGAACCCGGAGGGCGTGGTATGAGGGGTCTGAGAACCTTCGCCGGGGCAATTGCCCTGTCGATGCTTGCGCTGCAGCCGGCGCATGCCGCGATCATCACCAGTTCCGCCGCGCCGTCGATACCGCGCCTGGTGGAGACGGAAACGCTGGGCCGCACGCATCCGAGCATCAATCTGCCGCCGGTCGCCGAGCGGCTGCCGCTGGAGCCGCTGGTGGTCGACCTTGAGGCGAAGGGCCGCGAGCCGGGACAGCACGGCGGCGACCTGCGCACCCTGATCGGCCGGACCAAGGACGTGCGGCTGATCAATGTCTGGGGCTACGCGCGGCTGATCGGCTACACGCCGGACCTCGAGCTGCAGGCGGACATTCTCAAGTCCGTGGAGGTGGTCGAGGGGCGCATCTTCACGCTGCGCCTGCGCCGCGGCCACAAATGGTCGGACGGCATGCCGTTCACCTCGGAGGATTTCCGCTACTGGTGGCAGGATATCGCCAACAACGAGCATCTGAGCCCGTCGGGACCGCCGAAGTTCATGCTGGTGGAGGGCCGCAAGCCGGAATTCGAGGTGATCGACGAGGTGACGGTGCGCTACAGCTGGCACGCGCCCAACCCGCTGTTTCTGCCCTCGCTGGCCAAGGCGCTGCCGCCGTTCATCTATCGGCCCGCGCATTTCCTGAAACGGTTCCACGAACGCTATGGCGACGCGGACGACATCGCCGAGATGGTGGCGCGGAAGAAGGTCCGCTTCTGGGCATCGCTGCACAATGATCGCGACGAGATGTACCGCGCCATCGACGCGGAATTGCCGACTTTGCAGCCGTGGATGGTGGCGTCGCACAACACCAAGCAGCGCCAGGTCCTGATCCGCAATCCCTATTATCATCGCGTGGACACCCGGGGGCAGCAGCTGCCCTATATCGACCGGGTGGTGATGACGGTGGCCAACGCGCGGCTGATCGCCGCCAAGACCCAGGCCGGCGAGAGCGACCTGCAGGCGCGCAATCTGGCGTTCTCCGACATCACCGTGCTGAAGCGCGGCGAGCAGGAGCGCGGCTATACCACCCGGCTGTGGCCGATCGCCAAGGGCGCCCACATCGCGCTGCTGCCCAACCTCACGGTGCGCGATCCGATCTGGAGAACCCTGATGCGGCGGCCGCGCTTCCGCCATGCGCTGTCCCTGGGCATCGACCGGCGGATGATCAACCGGGTGCTGTATTTCGGGCTGGCGGCGGAGAGCAACGATACCGTGCTGCCCCAGAGCCCGCTGTATGATCCCTACTACCGCACGGCCTGGACCGAGTACGACACGGCCCGCGCCAACAGGATGCTCGACGAGTTGGGTCTGACCAAGCGCCGCGGTGACGGCATTCGTCTGCTTCCCGACGGACGGCCGCTGGAGATTATTGTGGAGACCTCCGGCGAGAGCCAGGAGCAGCTCGACGTGCTGGAACTGGTTGGCGAGACATGGCGCGAGATCGGCGTGGCGCTGTTCCCGAAACCCTCGCAGCGCGAGGTGATGCGCGACCGGGCGCGTGCCGGTTCGCTGGTCATGGCGGTGTGGAGCGGGTTGGAGAACGGCATCCCGACCGCCGACATGCCGCCCGACGACCTGGCCCCGGTGACCGGTGAGGCGCTGTGCTGGCCGGCGTGGGGCGATTACGTGGAGAGCGGCGGCAAATCGGGCGAGGAGGTCAACTACCCGCCCGCCAAGCGGCTGCTGACACTGTACGACGCCTGGTTGCGGTCCGACAGCCATGACAAGCGCCGCATGATCTGGGAGGAGATGCTGCGCATCCATGCCGACGAGACGTTCCGCATCGGCCTGATCTCGGCCGTGCGCCAGCCGGTCGTGGTCTCCGACAAGCTCCGCAACGTGCCGGAGGAGGGCATCTACGGCTGGGACCCGGGTGCCCATTTCGGCATTCACCGGATGGACGAATTCTGGTTTGACGAGGGCACGGGAACGGCCCGCCTCGACGAGGGTGCGCGCGCAGGGGCCACGCAGGTCTCGGCGCTGCGCGCGGCGTCCGTCGTCGGCATGGGAGACCGGCGCTGATGCTCGCCTATGTAGTTCGCCGCCTTCTGGTGATGATTCCGACGCTGCTGGTCATTTCGCTGCTGACGTTTCTGATCATTGAGCTGCCACCGGGCGACTTCCTGTCCAACCAGATCGCGCAGTTGCGCGCGCAAGGCGAGGAATCCGCCATCGCCAAGGTGGAGTTCCTGCGCGCCGAATTCGCGCTCGACCGGCCGTTTTTCGAGCGCTACCTGATCTGGCTCGGCGCGTGGTCTGGGCCGCACGGGTTTGACGGGCTGCTGCAGGGCAACTGGGGCTGGTCGTTCGAATACAACCAGCCGGTGTCGGAGGTCGTCGGTCCGGCCATGCCGCTCACCGTGGTGCTCAACCTGGTGACGATCCTCTTCGTCTATGTGGTGTCGTTTCCGATCGGCATCTATTCCGCCACCCGCCAGTACAGCTGGGGCGACTACGGCTTCACCCTGCTGGGCTACATCGGGCTGGCGACGCCGAATTTCCTGCTCGGGCTGATCCTGCTGTATCTGGCCAACCAGTGGTTCGGGCTGGCCATCGGCGGGCTGATGGATCCCGAATTCATCGGCCAGCCCTGGGGCGTGGCCAAGGCGATGTCGGTGCTGGGACACCTGATCGTGCCGACCATCGTCATCGGCACGGCGGGGACCGCGGCGATGATCCGCCGGCTGCGCGCCAATCTGCTGGACGAGCTGCACAAGCAATATGTGATCACCGCGCGGGCCAAGGGGCTTTCGGAGAACCGCCTGCTGGTCAAGTATCCGCTGCGCATGGCGCTCAATCCGTTCATCGCCGATATAGGCAACCTGATCCCCTCGCTGGTGTCCTCCTCGGTGATCGTCTCCGTGGTGCTCAACCTGCCGACGGTCGGCCCGGTGCTGCTCGACGCGCTGCAGAGCCAGGATCAGTTCCTCGCCGGCTTCATCCTGCTGTTCGTGGCGGTGCTGACGCTGATCGGCATGCTGATTTCCGACCTGCTTCTGGCGGTGCTGGATCCTCGTATCCGGCTTGGCGGAGGGGTGTCCGCATGAGCGATCCGACGTTCGACCCGCCCGCGCAGGGCGCGCGGCCGGGGCCGCCGCATTACGTCAATCCCGCGCCCTTCGACCCGCTGGAGCGCGAACAGCTGACGCCGGAGCAGGAGCGGTATTTCCAGTCCTCGCAGTGGCGCATCATGTGGCTGAAGTTCAAGCGCCACAGGCTGGCCGTCTGGTCCGCGGTGCTGCTGGCGCTGTTCTATCTGTGCGTGCCCTTCGCCGAGGTGATCGCGCCGTACACGGCGAACCAGCGCGACAACGAGCACCTCTACGCGCCGCCGCAGGGCGTACACCTGTTTCTCGACGACTGGACTTTCGTCGGCCCGTTCGTCTACGGCTCCGAGGCCAGTGTCAATTTCGAGGAACTGAAATGGGACTACACGGTCCGCAAGGACCAGGTGCAGCCCATCCGTTTCTTCTGCAACGGTGAGCCCTACCAGTTCTGGGGCTTGTTCGAGGCGCGCTTCCACCTGATGTGCCCGGCCGAGGGCGGCACGCTCTACCTGCTGGGCACCGACCGGCTCGGTCGCGACATGTTCTCCGGCATCGTCTATGGCGCGCGGCTGTCGCTGACCGTCGGCATCATCGGCGTGATCATCGCCATGGTGCTGGGCGTGACGCTGGGTGGCATCGCCGGCTATTTCGGCGGCTTTGCGGACAGTCTCATCCAGCGGGTTATCGAGATCCTGCGCGCGCTGCCCGAACTGCCGCTGTGGATGGCGCTGTCCGCCGCGCTGCCGGTGACCTGGAGTCCGATCTGGATCTATTTCGGCATCACCGTGATCCTCGGGCTGCTCGATTGGCCCGGTCTGGCGCGCGCGGTGCGCTCGAAGCTGCTGTCGCTGCGCGAGGAGGATTACGCCAAGGCCGCGGTGCTGATGGGCGCCAAACCGTCGCGCGTCATCGGCCGTCACCTGCTGCCCGGCTTCACCAGTCACTTGATCGCCAGCGCCACACTGTCTATCCCCTCGATGATCCTCGGCGAAACGGCGCTGTCGTTCCTCGACCTGGGACTGCGGCGCCCGGCGGTGAGCTGGGGCGTGCTGCTCAACGAGGCGCAGAACATCACCGTGGTCACCATCTATCCGTGGCTGATGGCACCGGTGATCCCGGTGATCCTGGTGGTGCTGGCCTTCAATTTCCTGGGCGACGGCCTGCGCGACGCGGCCGACCCCTACAAGTAACGAGGAACAACACGGCATGGCGAAGAAAGCGAGCACCGCTGCCGAATGGGACGCGGAATACCGGAGCGGCCGTTGGGATTTCCTCGGCTCGCTGACCGAGAGCGGCCGTTCGGGCATCCTGGCAAGCTGGCTGGCGGAAACCGGCTCGCAGGCCAGCATTCTCGATGTGGGCTGCGGCGAGGGCGTGTTCTACCGGCACATCGCGCCGCTCAAGCCGGAACATTACGTCGGCATCGACCTGTCGCCGGAATCGTTCTCTAAATCCGGCATCGACCCGGTGCCCGGCCGTTTCGAGGCCGCGGATCTGCACACGTTCGAGCCGCGCGTCGGCGAGACGTTCTCGGCCGTGGTCTTCAACGAGGTGCTGCATTTCTGCGAGGACCCGGCGGCGCAGTTCGAGCGCTACAAGGCGTTCTTGCGCGAAGGCGGCGTCATCGCCGTTTCGATGTATGCCCCCAACCGTCCCGAAAGCGGCGCCAACCGGATCATCAAGCGCCTGTGGGACGCCACCGACGGCGATGGCTGGGAGGTGCTGGACGACCTGTCGCTGACCAGCGGCGCCAAGAACGTCACCTGGAAGCTGAGGCTGGTGCGGCCGGTCTGACGACGCGCGGGAATAGATCCTCGCGCACAGATCGGCCAGGGCTTACGTGCGCTTGCCGTCGAGCAGGGTCCTGACCGTTTCCAGCAGCTCCGAGCGATGGTAGGGCTTGTTCAGCAGCGCCGCGCCGTCGGCCATCGCGTCCTTGTCGATGACAGCGTTCTCCGCATAACCGGTGGCATAGAGCACCTTGATCTCCGGGACCAGCCGCAGCGCCTCCTCGGCCACCCGGATGCCGTTCATGCCGCCCGGCAACACGACGTCGGTGAACAGCAGGTCAACCGGCTTTTCGTTCTTGAGGATCCGGATGGCCGCCTCGCCGTCGTCCGCCTCGACAACCTCGTAGCCTCCCGTGTTCCTCAGGATGCGGACGGGGATCTCGCGGACGTTGGGGTCGTCCTCGACGATCAGGATACGGGCGGTTTTCCTCACTCGCTCGAAAGGCTCGTGCCTGCCGGCGGCACTGGCTGCGGCTTTGCGGGAGTAGGGCAGGTAGAGGGTAACGGTTGTGCCCCGATCCACCTCGCTCGCGATCGTGATGTGGCCGCCGGACTGCTTGATGAGACCGTAGACCATGCTCAGGCCGAGGCCGCTGCCGTCGCCGACGTCCCGGGTGGTGTAGAAAGGCTCGAAGGCGCGCTCCATGACTTCCCGGGTCATGCCGTGGCCGGTGTCGCTGACTGAAATCCGGACATAGTCCCCCGGTGTCACGTCCTCGTTCTGCGCGGCGTAGGCCTTGTCGAGCGTCGCGTTGGCCGCCTCGATGGTCAGGGTTCCGCCGTGCGGCATGGCGCTGCGGGCGTTAAGCGCGAGATTGAGAAGGACGTGGTCGAGCTGTGGGCCGTCGACCCATGCCTGCCAGAGGTCGTCGGCACTCCTGAATTCATAGCTGATCGTCTCCCCCAGGGTGAGCCGCAGCATGTCCTCGAGGCGGCCGATCAGCGCCGCGATGTCCGTGCTTCTCGGAAACAGGGTCTGCTGGCGGGAGAAGGCGAGCAGCCGCTGGGTCAGCGAGGCGGCGCGGTCGATGGTCTGCTTGAGCCTCTCGAGCCTGTCGCGCGCCAGCTGCTCGTCGTGCAGTTCGGACTCGATGAGCTCTGCGTTGCCCAGCATCACAGAGAGCATGTTGTTGAAATCATGCGCGATGCCGCCGGTGAGCTGGCCGACGGCCTCCATCTTCTGGGCCTGGCGAGCCTGCTCTTCAGAGCGTTTCTGATCGGTGATGTCGTGGGCCATGGACGCCACACCGATCGCGTTGCCGTCCCGGTCGATGATGGGCGTGTTGTACCAGACGCACACGATGGTCCTGCCATCCTTCGTGGTATTGGCGTTCGTGTTGCGGCTCGATTCCCCGGATGTCAGCAAGGCATCATAATGCTCTTCGATGTCGCCCCTGATCTCGTCAGGGACGATCAGGTCACACGGATGGCGACCGATGGCCTCGGCGGCGGCGTACCCGAACATGCGTTCCGCCGAGGCATTCCATTCCGTGCAGAGGAAGTTCCTGTCCCATGCGACAACGGCCAGGGGCGTGCTGCGAATGTGCGCGGCCCGTCTTGTCTCGCTCTCCAGCAGCGCGTTTTCCGTTTCGATGCGGTCGTCCAGATCCTTGAGGAGCATCCCGAGGATCGCCGTGGCGGGAGCAAACGTCAGTATGTAGGGGAGGGCGACATTCTCCATCACGCGCTGGGCGATCTCGGCAGGCAACTGGGTGAACAGAAGAACCGTGCCGATATGCGTGATCAGCCCGAACGCAAGCAGCTGGACAAAGCCGATCGTCACCGCGCCGCGCTTGTGGAGCTCTCGATACGCGAGCCCGAGCACCAGGCACAGGACAACGGTCGCGACACCCACGTAGACGCCGCTGCCGCCGAGCCAGATGCGATACCCGCCCGCAATAACCGATGCGACGACGCCAACGATCGGACCTCCGAAGAGTCCCGACATGCTGATGACGACGGAGCGGGCGTCGAAGATGACCCCGGACGTCAGTTCAATGGGCAGCATCATCCCGATGATGCAGATGGTTCCGAACAGGACTCCGGACAGGATCTTCCGGCTCGTGCTGCCCAGACGCCTCAGATGGAGAATCAGGTTTTGCAGCTGACTCAGCGCAAGAAGGATGGCGGCGCCTTTTACAAGTTCAAGAATCATGGCCAGGAGTGTCTTCTTGGAAAATGAAGAGGCGTCGGAAGTACAGTGAACTTATGCGAAGTCCAGAGTAGGCGGCTATTATCAAATGAACATACGCATTTTTCAGTATGGTTTCGCCGGCTGGCAGTGGCGTCATTGATAAATACATCAGGTGCCGTAACGGGCGTAACAGCGAGTTCGAGCATTCTGCACGCGGCTGATTGCTTTCGATGTCCCACGAAAAACCCGCCCCGGATCGCTTCGGGGCGGGCGTTTTCGTCATCCATCGCGTGATTATCGGTCGACCTTGGAGATCTCGCCGGAGGCGAGCTTGGCCTGGTAGTCCTTCAGCAGGGCCTTCACCTTCGGCATCAGCATGTAGAGGCCGATGATGTTGGCAATGCCCATGGCGAAGATCATCGCGTCGGAGAAGTCGATCACCGGGCCGAGGCTGAGCGACGAGCCGATGACGACGAATACGCAGAAGATGAACTTGAAGATCAGCTCCTTGGTCTTTCCCTCGCCGAACATGTAGGTCCAGGCCTTCAGCCCGTAGTAGGACCAGGAGATCATGGTCGAGAAGGCGAAGAGCACGGCGGCGATCGCCAGCAGGTAGCCGAAGCCGGAGAAGCTCGACTCGAAGGCCTTCGAGGTGAGCGCGATGCCGGTCACGCCGCTGTCAGGCACCCAGGAACCGGTGATGATGATGACCAGCGAGGTCATGGTGCAGATCACCACGGTATCGATGAACGGCTCGAGCAGCGCCACGTAACCTTCCGTAACCGGGTGGGTGGTCTGCACCGCCGAGTGGGCGATGGAAGCGGAGCCGATGCCGGCCTCGTTGGAGAACGCGGCGCGCTTGAAGCCCTGGATCAGGGCGCCGATGGCGCCGCCGGCAACCGCGGCCGGTGCGAAGGCGCCCGTGAAGATTGCCGAGACGGCTTCCGGAATCGCGCCGATGTTCATCACGATGATGATCAGCGCGGAGCCGACATAGAGGATCGCCATGCCCGGGACGATCTTTTCGGTGACCCGCGCGATCGACTTGATGCCGCCGATGATGACGAAGCCGACGATCGCCGCCATGATCAGGCCGAACAGCCATCCTTTGCCCTCGAAGAAGGGAATGATGGAGGAGATCTGGGCGAACGACTGGTTGGCCTGGAACATGTTGCCGCCGCCCAGCGCGCCGCCGATGCAGCAGATCGAGAAGAAGATCGCCAGGAACTTGCCGAGCGCCGCCTTGCCGTCTTCGGACAGGCCCTTGGAGAGATAGTACATCGGACCGCCGGACACGGTGCCGTCGGTGTATTCGTTGCGGTATTTGACGCCCAGGATGCACTCGGTGAATTTCGAGGCCATGCCGAGCAGTCCGGCGAGGATCATCCAGAAGGTGGCGCCCGGACCGCCCAGATAGACGGCCACGCCGACCCCGGCGATGTTGCCAAGGCCGACGGTGCCCGACAGCGCGGTGGCCAGCGCCTGGAACGGCGTCACCTCACCGGCGTCCTTTGGGTCAAAATAGTCGCCGCGCACCAGCTCGATCGAGTGCTTGAAACCGCGAAACTGGATAAAGCCGAAATAGAAGGTGAAGACGATGGCGGCGACAACCAGCCAGCCGACGATCAGTGGAAACTGGGTGCCGAAAACCGGCACTGAATAGAACACGAGGCTGACGATCGGATTGACGATCGGGGCGACGGCGTCGCTGATCGCCTGGTCAATGCTGGATTGCGCGTGCGCGAGCTGTGTCGTCAGAAGCAGGCTCAAGGCCGCTGCGAGAATGCGTACGGACATAATTGTCCCCCTGGATACGAAATATGGAAAATCGATCAACCGGAGCGTCGCCGTATCAAGGTACGATCGTCACGGGGACGGGCGAGCTCTGCATCAGGTTGATCGCCATGCTGCCGAGAATGCGGTTCGCCAGCGCCGATGCGCCCTTGCGACCGACCACGATCTGGGTCGCACCTGTGCTCTTTGCGATCTTGCAAAGCAGCTCGGCGGTGTCGCCATGGCGCGCTTCGCTGGTGACCGCTTGCCCGGCCCGGGTCAATGCGTCGACGGTCGGCTGCAGCACTTCCTGCGCGCGCGCCAGTTCCTGCTCACGCCGCTTGTGGCGCTCGGCCAGTTCTTCCGGAGTGTGGAAACTGTAGGGCGACCATTCCAACACGTGAACAAGGTGCAGGGCGGAGGCGCTCCGTTCGGCCAGTGTTTTCGCGAAGTCCACTGCGCGCCTTGATGCGTCCGAGCCGTCGAAGCCGACGACGATGGTATCGGTCATTGCAGTCCTCCTGGGTGCACCGCGGTTCCGCAGAAAGCTGGATGGATCAAGTCGCGAGCAGCGGGTGACGCGGTTGCAATTGAGGCGAAAAAAAGGATTCTGTCTAATACTGACCCGTCCAACGAAGAGCATAATCATAAAACGGGATTTGCGGGTTGGAGATCTTTGTGAACTGCAGGAAAATCGTCACGTCGTTGCGATTTTGTGGAAAACTAATTTCGTGTTTCGTGAAGTAACTGCGCGCGCATTGCCGACGTGACGCGGGACCGTTCACGCGAGATATGTGCCGGCGCGTTGGCGGTACGGGGGAAGGCTCGCGCGCTCTCACGGCGACGACACGAGCGGGCGCAAGCGGACTGCGGTTGCGGGCCCGCCCGACCGATCATTATTCGATGCGTCGCCGTCCGGGCGCTTCGGGATGATGTTATCTTATTGATAAAATTATGAAATACACGCGCGTCCGGGCCTGTCAGGGCGCTCCGTGTCATCAACTCTGTTTCGCCCGGGTGTCATCCTCGGGAGGCCGCAGGCCTGCCGGGGGATCCAGGTGCCCGTGTGGCCGGCTGTGGTGCGCAGA
>JBFHII010000041.1:0-11326 GCA_041596535.1 Breoghania sp.
CGCTGGGATCCGGTGCCCGCGCGCCGCGGACGCATCGTCTCGCTGATCCTGCGTCCCTGCGCGGATGTGAGCCTGGGCAGCATCCTGTCGGATATTCGCGAGGCGGCCGGCTTCGACCCGCTGTCGGAAGCGCCCGAGGACGCGCTGATGCAGGCCGGCAACCTGAAATTCCGCTTGCGGCCGTCGTCGCTCGGACTGGAAATCCGCATGCTGTCGGCGGCCGAAGGGCGGCTGCGCGCCGGCTATCGCGTGCTCGTCCAGAGCTTCGGGTTTCTCTGGGGCTACGCCACCGGCCTGCGCATCGGGCCGTTCGAGCCGAAACGCTATCTCGACGAACTCAGCCGCAACACCGATCACCGCAAGCTCGACGATTCCCTGCGTCTCGTGCTGGATCTGTCGCAGGCGCAGCTCGATGCGCTGGCGCGCCACCTGTCACAGGCCCATGACGCCGGGCGGCTCATCTACGGGCTGCATGTATCCGACGCGGCGCTGATGACCTGCTTCGTCACCGACATTGCCGACGGCCGCCACATCCATTTCATCGATGGCGGCGACGGCGGCTTGTCGATGGCCGGCGCCGACTACAAGCGTCGCGCGGCGCTGAGTACGGGTGGCGTGACGGCGCGCCGGGGAACTGGCGCCGCCACGTGACAAGGCAACAGCCACGCTTCAGGCGTGTCCCTCCGCCACCGTGGCTCCGGGCATCCTCGCCGCCTGGCCGTCATGGCGCTTTCCGAAAAACGCTGACCTTGGAGACGAAGGCGTTGCGGCTGGCCTCGCGGATCAGCCCGTGCGCGGCAAGAAGCGCGTCGAAATCCTCCGCCAGATAGGAGGTGTAATAGGGTTCGTGAAACAGCTGCGGAAAGATCTCCAGCAGCCCGTCGTAGTTCGGATCATCGCCCGTCTGCAGGCTGTCGGTGAGCACGAAGAGCCCGCCGGGCTTCAGCACCCGCGCAATCTCGGCCGCCACCTGCCGGCGCACCTTGGGCGGCAGCTCGTGGAACAGATAGACCGAGGAGGCCGCATCGAGGCTGGCATCCGCCAGCGGCAGGGCCTCTGCCTGGGCGACAGCGAAGCGCGCGCGCGGTGAGCGGACGCGCTTGCGGGCGCGGCGCACGTAGGGCTCGGACAGATCGATGCCCAGCGCGGGCAGGCGGGGGAAGGCGCGGGTCACGTCGTGCAGCAGTCCGCCGGTGCCGCAGGCGATGTCGGCATAGGCCAGCAGCCGCTGGTCGCGGCTGCGCATCAGCTCGGCCAGCGGCACCAGCGCCTGGCGGCGCATGGCGGCGGCGGCGCCCGTGAACAGCACCTCGACCTGAAAATCGTAGATTTCGGCGGACCCGTCCGACAGCCAGCCGTCGGTCTGGAAATGGAAATTCTGCTGGTAGTAGCGCGGCAGCCCGCGCGCCGCCGCGGCCGCTTCCTGATGCGCCTCCTCGCGCCGCCGGCGGGTGACCTCGGGCACGTCGCGCAGGAAGCGCGCGCTGCGCCGCAGCAGGCTGGCGATCCCGCCGGGCTCCTCGAACGGCATCGGCACGGGCATGGGGTAGAGCCCGGCTTCCACATTGGCCAGGTCGCGGGCCAGCAGTTTTGCGATGTCACGCAGCATGCGGCGCTGGGAGGGCGGCGGGGTGTCTGGCTGGCGGATGTCGGGCGGCTTGCCGGGAAGCGTGCGGGCCGTGCGCGCCGCGATCCGCTTCATCGCCTCGCCATGGGCGCCGTACCAGGCCATGCGCGCGCCCTGGGACACGCCGAAGCGGGCGCGCCGCAGCCAGGTGTTCAGGCCGGCGTTCAGGCTGGTATTCAGAGCGGTGGACCGCTCCGTGCGCGATACGGCGCGTGGCATGGCTCACTCCCGTTTCAGGATGGCGACAACCTCAATGTGGGGTGAAAACAGGAACTGGTCCACCGGCAGCACGGATTCGATCGTGTAGCCGCCGTCCACCAGGATGCGCAGATCGCGCGCCAGCGTCGCCGGGTTGCACGATACCGCAACGATGGTCTTGATGTCCGAGGCCGCCAGCATCTCGCATTGCGCGCGCGCGCCGGCGCGCGGCGGATCGAAGACCACGGCGTCGAATTTCTCCAGTTCGTCGCGCATCAGCGGCCGCCGCGCCAGATCGCGCGCCTCATGGCTGATGGCCTTCAGGCCGTTGCTGCGCCGCCAGGCGGCATCCAGCGCCTTGAGCGCCGCGCGGTCGCTTTCCACCGCGTGCACCGGCGCGGTGCGGGCGATCCTGAGCGCGAAGGTTCCGATCCCGCTGTAGAGATCCAGCACCTGCCTTGCGCCGTTGAGCGCGCCGAGCACGCGTTCGGCCATCGCCGCCTCCGCCTGCGCTGAGGCCTGGGTGAAGCCGCCCGGCCCGGGCACCACCGCGACGCCGTCCATGTTCAGCGCCGGAGGCCGTGCCTCGATCACCACTTCACCGTCCAGGCTGAGCCGTGCCAGATCCGCCTCGAACGCCATCTGGCCGAGTTTCGGAAAAAGCTTCGCCGCGCCCTTGCCCGCGCCGTCGATCGCCACATCGAGGCCGGCCTGGGTGTCGAGCACGGTGAGGCGCACCTCGCCCCGTTTGGGGGCGGCCAGATCGCCCAGCCGGCGCAGGAGGGGCAGTGCTGCGGCGATCGCCGGCGTAACGACGGCGCATTGCTCGACCTGGACCAGCCGGTTGCTGGCGCGTTCGTGATAGCCCACCAGAACCCGGCCGCCGGCACGGGCCGCCGTGAACACCGCGCGCCTGCGCGAACCGGGTTCGGCGGCGATCATCGGCTCGACGGCGGCTTTCAGGCCGCGCGAGTCGAGCGCCGCGGTGACCTGCGCGCGCTTCCATGCGGCATAGGCCGAATGCTCCATGTGCTGCAGGGCGCAGCCGCCGCAGGTCCCGAAATGCCGGCACGGCGGCGTGACCCGGTCGGCGCTGGGCGTCTCGATGCCCACGAGCCGCGCGCGCTCGCCACGGCCTTCGACGCGCACCACTTCGCCGGGCAGGGTGAAGGGCACGTAAAGCGGACCGGCGGCGGTTTCGCAGACGCCGTCGCCGCGATGGGCAAGCGAGGCAATGGTAACGGTTTCGGACATGGGGGACCTTGGCGGGACCTTGCCGCAGCGACACGAGGGGCGGGCGGCGGTCATTGGAAGATGGCGATTGGAATGGGGAATACACGAGCGCGCGGCCCGCGGCTATCGGTCGTTTTCCCCGCGCCTGCCTACGGCGCCCTGCAACGCGGCCGAAATCAGAAGAAGCAGCCGCCCAGCGCGGCCAGCACGATGTCGGTGAAGATCACCTCGCCGTAGCGCGCCCACAGTCCGAGCGTCGCCAGCAGCGCCATGCCGATGGCGGCGGAAATCACGATGGTCGGGGCGTGGGGCATGGGTCTCCCGTGAGCGGTTGCACCGCCAGTCTACAGCATCGACCGCCGCACGACCATCACGGTGGCGCGGCGGCATGCGTCATCCCTTCGCGGCGCTTATCAGCCGTTCCAGCTTTTGCATCGCCACGTCGTTGTCCTCGCCGTAGGCGATGGTGCCGACGAAACGGTTGTCCGCATTCATCAGGTAGACGCCGGCGGTGTGATCCATCGTGTAATCGCCGTCATCCAGTTCCACGCGGCGGGCATAGACCCGATAGGTCTTGATCATCTCCGCGACCTGCTCGGGCGAGCCGGTCAGCGCCATGATGCGCTCGTCGAAGGCCGCGACATAGGAGGACATGAGCTCCGGCGTGTCGCGTTCGGGATCGACCGAAACGAAGGCATAGTTCAGCTTGTCCGCGTCTGCGCCCAGCCTGTCGATCCAGCCCTGCACCTCGGCCAGCGTCGTGGGGCAGACGTCGGGGCAGGAAGTGAAGCCGAAGAAAAGCACCGTCGGCTTGCCGATGAACAGGGTCTCGTCGACGGGTTCACCGGCACCATTCACCATCTTGAAAGGGCCGCCGACGGAGTTCACCGGCGACAGCAGCTCCGGAGAGGTTCCGGCCAGCTTGTCGCGGTAATCTGTGAAGGTGATGACGCCGATTGCGGCCACGAGGGCGGCAACCGCCGCCCACGCACCGTAACGAATGATCTTCGTCGCGTTCATTGTCACTGCGCCATCTTGTGTTCGCCGTGGTCCATCGCCTTGCCATGGTCCATCGCCGGCTTGTCCTGTTTCATGCCATGTCCGTCATGGTTCATGGCGGGCATCTTGGCGCCGATCTTCTCGACTGCGAACTCGACGTCGATGGTGCCCGCCTTCTCGAAGGTCAGCGTGGTGGGCACGGTCTCGCCCATCGTGAACGGGGATGTGATGCCCATGTACATTACATGATAGCCGCCGGGCTTCAATTCCACCGTGGCGCCGGCCGGAATCTCGATGCCGCCCTCCACTTCGCGCATCACCATGACGCCGTCGTTGACCGCCATCTCGTGGAATTCCACCTTGCCCGCGCGCGGCGAGGAGCCGGTGACCAGGCGGTCGGTTTCCGTACCGGTGTTGGTGATGGTCATGAAGCCGCCGCCCCTCTTGGATGCGCCGGGCGTCGCCCGGGTCCAGGGCGTCTCGAGCTTGATCGGGCCGACCATGATGGCGTCATGGGCGCGGCTCGGCAGGGCCATGGTGAGAACTGCGGCGAGGGTGAGAAGAAAGGCGCTTGCGAGCGCATATGCGTTTTTCATTGTGAACTCCCGGCGCGTGTCCCGCATGCCGTTCGGCCTGCTGCGGGAACGCGCGATATCAAGTCATGAGTGCCCGTCATGCCGGTATCCGGGCCGGACGGGCCTTGAGAGGCTGTGGGGGTTCAGGCGGCAGGCGGCGCGCGGATCGAGAAACCGTGCGCGCGGCGCGCCGCATCGGGGCCGGCATCGTCGGGCAGGGCGAGCGTGCCGAGCGCGCGCAGGTGCGGGTCGGCCAGAAACGGCGCCATCCGGCCGGCATCGGCCACCGGGGTGCCGGCGTGCGGACAGATATGGCCGCAGGGACAGTCGGTGAGGTGGGCCGGTCCCGGAAGCCCGGAGGGATGCGACACCGGCGCGGAGGCGGTGCTGCTGCAGATGACCGGGATTGCCGAGGCGGGGGACGGCACGGCCACCACGCCGAGCACGCCGAGCAGCAGGCGCGCGAGCATGGCCACCGCCGCCAAGGTGGCGAGCGGCGCCCTTTCGCGGCGCAATTCGGCGAGCAGTCTGGGTGCGCGTGTCATCACGGCGCGACTATGCCGCAGGCCCCGCGCCGCGTCGAGGTCCGGCGGAGGCGATGCGCGCTTTTGCCACCAGTATTACTCCGGTTGCGGCCGCACCGGTTCGGGCGCGTCGTCGTCGCCGATCTGCTCGGCCAGCGCCTCGCCCTCGGATTCCCAGGCCTCGGCCACCTGCTCGGCATCCGGCGGTTCCGGTTCGTAGTTCGGCGCGTCGGACATGACCACGTCGGGGTCGCTCTCGTCGTAGAGCTCCGGCGTCAGCACGCCGCCGACCTGCGATGTCGCGGCGAGATCGAAGTCGGTGTGCAGGCGGCTGGCGGGCGCCACGCGCACGGTGATGCGGTAGATGATGTAGCCGGCAAGCGCGAATTCGACGACCGCGATCATCACGAACATGCCGCTGGGGCCCATCATGCCCATCAGCACGGCGGCGGTGATCGGGCCGATGGTCGAGCCGATGCCGTTGGCCAGCAGCAGGCCGGAGGAGGTTTCCACGAAGCCGTCGGCCTCGACGTGATCGTAGGCGTGCGCGGCGGCGATCGAATAGGCCGGCTGCGCGGCGAAGCCGATGGCGGTGGCCATGACGATGGCGATCAGCGGCGTGCTCGGAGCGGCCAGGGCGATCACCGTGGCGATCAGTCCGGAGGCGGCGCACAGGCCGATGAGCACGTAGCGCCGGTCCATGCGGTCCGACAGCCGGCCGATCGGCCATTGCGCCAGCGCGCCGCCGAAGATGATGGCGGAGGCGAAATAGGCGGCCTGGTCCGAGGACAGGCCGATCTGGCGCGCGTACAGCGGTGCCAGCGTCCAGTTGGTGCCGTTGGCGACGCCGATCAGCAGGATGCCGACCATCGCGGCGGGCGACGTGCGGTAGAGCTCGATCGGCCGGAAGCGCACGAAGGTGATCGGCGCGGGCTGTTCGGAACGGGTCAGCGCGATCGGCACCACCGCCAGCGACACGGCGACCGAGGCCAGCACGAAGGCGGTGAAGCCGGACGGATCGACGACGGTCAGCACCAACTGGCCCGCCATGATCGCGGTCAGGTTGATGATGATGTAGGTGGACATCAGCGCGCCGCGGTTCTCGTTGGTGGCGCGTTCGTTGAGCCAGCTTTCGACGATCATGTAGAAGCCCGCCAGCGTCAGCCCGTAGATGCCGCGGATCAGCGCCCAGGAGATGGGATCGGGCAGCACCACGTACAGCAACGCGCTGGCCGAGCCGATGGAGACCAGGGCGGCGAAGGCGCGGATGTGCCCGGCGCGCAGGATCGCGTAGGGCGCGGCCACGCAGCCGACGACGAAGCCGGCGAAATACGTCGAGGACATCACGCCGACGGCCAGCTCGGAAAAGCCCTCGATGTCGGCGCGCACCGGCAGCAGGGTCGACTGCAGGCCGTGCCCGAGCAGCATCAGGGCGACGGACAGCAGCAGGGCTGCAATCGGGTTCAGATTCTTTGCCATGGCCTCTTCGCGGGCGTTCGCCGGTTCGGGAGAAGAGCGGGGCGCGGCACATGCCGTCGCCCGGCGGGGAATCCGCACCAAACGTGCGGCTGGTTCTCGGGCGCGGGCGCCCGCGCGGGAACGTGCCGCCAAATGCACGGAACCCGCCTGACCGGCGAGCAGCTGCCCGAAGGTCATGCGGGTGATTCCAGGTTGATGACATCGCCCCCGAACGCGGCGGAATTGCGGCCCCGTCCGAGACCTTGTGCCCGGTTGCCGCGCCTGTCAATCGGGGGAGTGCCGGAGAGGGGTTTTTCGCGGGGAGCGCGCGCCGCGAGTGGACGGGGGCTGAGCGCGCGCCGCGGTTGACCGGTGCCGGCCAGGCGGGGCTGCGTTCAGCCGCCGCCTTGCGCGCACAGCTCCGACCATTCCCGGCTGTCCGGCCCGACGACGCAGCGGCCGTCCTCGCGCAGCGTGAGGCGCAGGCGGCAGCGTTTGATCTCGCCTTCGAACTCGTGCTCGGGAATGGTCCGGACGGTTGTCAGCAGGCTGTGACAGAAGGCATCGCCCTCGCGCCTGAGGGTATAGAACACCCATTTTCCGTCCTTCTCGGCGCGCACGAGGCCGGCCTTGAGAAGGATCTTCAGGTTGCGCGACACGTTGTAATGGGTCTCCGCCAGGACATCCATGGCCTCGGCCACGCAGATGCGTTCGTCGATGTGAACCAGCAGCCAGAACAGGCGCAACCGGTTCGGATCGGCGATTGCCTTCAGCGCGTCGACGTAGCGATCATCCATCAAATGTCTCTCTGGCCGGCGTCTCTCTGGCCAGTGTCTCTCTGGGCCGTTTCTCGCCGGACTCTAGCCCCGTGCCGGAGGATCGGCAATTGGCGTCCTCCCGCGACCGGTCATCGCCGCGACTGTCCTTGAGGGCGCCGGCCAGCACCAGGGCGATGCCGATGCCGAACACGATGGCCGAGTGGGCCGCGTGAAACATCAGCTCCGATCCGGACGCCCCGCTCAACAGGGCGATCCAGAAGAACGGGCAAAAAAGCCCCAGCAGCGCGACCGAGGCGCCCGGTCTGGCGGAATCCGGCAACCGCCGTTCGGCAACCATCCGCCGCACCGCGCGCCACAGGTGGCTGTAGGGACACAGGCCGATCAGCGACCGTCCGATTCCGGGCTTCAAGACACGCTCCCTGCCTCAGCCGATGACAACGAATATGGCCCCGCCGGCCATGGCGAGCAGCAGGACGGTGACGACGAAGGCCGCGACGGCCTTGGGCTTCAGCACCGACGAGATGATGGCGATTTCCGGCAGGCTGGCCCCGGTGCCGCCGATCAGCAGCGCCATGGCCGCCCCCATTCCCATGCCCTTGGCGATCAGCACCTGCAGCAGCGGCACGGCCATCTCGATCCTCAGGTAGAGCGGAACGCCGATCACCGCGGCCACCGCGATGGCGTACCAGCTGTCGTTGCCGACGTAGGTTTCGACCAGCTCCGCGGGCAGGAAGGCGGCGGAAAGCGCGCTGATCACCGCGCCGACCAGCACGTAGGGAATGATCCGCTTGAACAGCGCCCGGGCGAAGGGCAGCGAGGCGCGGAGGCGGTCGGCATGGCTCGGGTTGGCGTCCGCGGCGGCCGCCGGGGCAGCACCGCAGGGGGATGCGGCAACGCCGCACGAGGGCGCCGTGCCGCTCATGGCGAGCGCCGCGGCAGGGTCCGCGCAGGCGGGCACCGGCTCGCCCGTGCAGGCCGGCGCCCGTGCCGGGATATCACGACGCACCGCGTTGCGCAGCGGCGTCATGCCGATCACCGAGCCCGCCAGGATCGCGCCGCCGAAGGTCACGGCGAGATAGATCGCGGTCACCTTCCATCCGAAGGTCGCGAAGATGATCCCGACCACCACGAAATTGCACAGCGGCGCCGAGATCAGGAACCCGAAGATCATCCCCATCGAGGCGCCCATCTCGACCATGCCCATCACCACGGGCACCATCGAGGCGCTGCAGAACGGCGTCAGCGTGCCGAGAAGCGCGCCCATCAGCGGGCCGCGGTTCTCGTGCTTGGCCAGCTTCTTCTGCAGCTTCTCCTGGGGGATGTATTCGCGGATGATTCCCGTCAGCACCGAAACGACGGCGATGATGACGATCAGCGCGCCCCCGACATGGATGAATTCGTCAAGGGCCACGGACCACGGATTGTCTTGCATGTTCGCCTGTTCTCACCAATCAATAGTACATTAGCACGAATGTGCATACGTGCTAATAACTGGATGGAACAGCGGATGCAAGCCCTGGTGTGGGGATGGGGGCGGGCTGGCATATGCGGGCGCGGTGGAAACGTGTCGGTTGGATGGGAGCAGCACACGGCAAGCCGACGCAAGGCGTGCCCCGCAGTCCGGGGAAACAGCACCATTTGTCGGGGGAAGGCGGGTGTCCGCCGAGACTTCCGGACCTTGGGCCGCCTCTTAGAGGCGCCGGCTGTGACGGCCCCTCAGCGTGACGGCGAGGGTTTGCCACGCAACCGCGAAGCCGGGAATACCGCCTGTAACCGCTGACGCGGGGAGCCCCCTCACGCCAGCCGAACAATCTCCGCGGTGTCCCGTCCCAGGGCTTCAAAAACCTTTGTGACGATGCCGTTGGCGTCTAGGCCGGCCTGGGCGTACATGGCGTCGGGCTTGTCCTGGTCGATGTAGCGGTCGGGCAGCGCCATGGCGCGCACGCGGAGTTTGCCGTCCAGCAGCGCATTGTCGGAGAGGAACTGCAGCACGTGGCTGCCAAACCCGCCGACGGAGCCTTCCTCGATGGTGATCAGCACCTCGTGCTCGCGCGCCAGCCGGCGGATCAGCGCCTCGTCGAGCGGCTTGGCGAAGCGCGCGTCGGCCACCGTGGTGGACAGGCCGAAACTGTCGAGCGTCTCCGCCGCCTCCAGGCAATGCGCCAGCCGGGTGCCCAGCGACAGCAGCGCGATGGTGGTGCCTTCGCGGAGCACGCGGCCGCGGCCGATCTCGAGGACCTCGCCGCGTTCGGGCAGGTCGACGCCGACGCCCTCGCCGCGCGGATAGCGGAAGGCGATCGGCCCTTCGTCGAAGGCCGCCGCGGTCGCCACCATGTGTTTCAGTTCCGCCTCGTCGGCGGCCGCCATGATGGTAAAGCCGGGCAGGCAGGAGAGATAGGCGACATCGAAGGCGCCGGCGTGCGTCGGCCCGTCCGCACCCACAAGCCCCGCGCGGTCGATGGGAAAGCGCACCGGCAGCCCCTGGATGGCCACGTCGTGCACCACCTGGTCGTAGGCGCGCTGCAGGAAGGTGGAATAGATCGCCACGAACGGCTTGTAGCCCTCCGTCGCCATGCCGGCGGCAAAGGTCACCGCGTGCTGCTCGGCGATGCCCACGTCGAAGGTGCGCTTGGGAAACGCCTCGCCAAACAGGTCCAGCCCGGTGCCCGAGGGCATGGCGGCTGTCACCGCGACGATCTTCTCGTCGGCTGCCGCTTCCTGGATCAGGCTCTGGCCGAACACCTTGGTGTAGCTCGGCGCATTCGGCGTCGGCTTGGCCTGCTTGCCGGTGATCACGTCGAATTTCGCGACCCCGTGGTACTTGTCGGAGGAATTTTCCGCCGGCGCGTAGCCCTTGCCCTTCTGGGTCACCACGTGAACCAGCACGGGGCCGCCCGGGGTGTCGCGCACGTTGCGCAGCACGGGCAGCAGGTGGTCGAGATTGTGGCCGTCGATCGGGCCGATGTAATAGAATCCCAGTTCCTCGAACAGCGTGCCGCCGGTGAGGAAGCCGCGGGCGAATTCCTCGGCGCGGGCGGCGCGTTTCTGCAGCGGATCGGGCAGGGCCTTGGCGACCTGCTTGGCCACCTCGCGCAGCGAATGATAGGCGCGCCCGGACACGAGGCGGGCCAGGTAGGCCGACATGGCGCCCACCGGCGGGGCGATCGACATGTCGTTGTCGTTGAGAATCACGATCAGCCGCGAATGTCGCGCGCCGGCGTTGTTCATCGCCTCGAACGCCATGCCGGCGGACATGGCGCCGTCGCCGATCACCGCCACCACGCGGTTGTCGCGCCCGTCCAGCTCGCTGGCCACCGCCATGCCGAGGCCGGCGGAAATCGAGGTCGAGGAATGCGCCGCGCCGAACGGGTCGTATTCGGATTCGCTGCGCTTGGTGAAGCCCGAGAGTCCGCCTGCCTGGCGCAGGGTGCGGATGCGGTCGCGGCGGCCGGTGAGGATCTTGTGCGGATAGCACTGGTGGCCGACGTCCCAGATCAGCCGGTCCCCGGGGGTCCTGAACACCGAGTGCAGCGCCACCGTCAGCTCGACCACGCCCAGTCCCGCGCCCAGGTGGCCACCGGTCACCGAGACCGCGTCGATCACTTCCGCGCGCAATTCGGCCGCCAGCTGGGCCAGCTGGGCGTCGCTCAGCGTGCGCAATTGGTCGGGCGTCTGGATCGTGTCGAGAAGCGGAGTCTGGGGCAGCGTCATGTCACAGGTACGATCGAGCTTGGGTTTGTCATGTGCCGCAAGGCTTACACCAGCTCGCTGGGGGGTGCAATTCGCGTCGCCGATTGCCGCGTTTGGTCGATACTTTGTTACAAGGGGCCTGAATTGTGAGGCTTTTTTACGATATCTGGAGGATTTTTTTGACCGGTTACACGATCGGGTGATGCATTTCCCGTCGGGAAAGTATACAAGATCTGCGTGGTC
>JBFHII010000042.1:0-11193 GCA_041596535.1 Breoghania sp.
CCGGGCCAACGGCTCAAGACGCCCGGCCTCGGCAGGGTCGCACACCACCAGCGCAGGCTCCGCATCGGCCAGCAACCCGGCGATTTCCGTATCGGTGTAGGCGTCATTCAACGGATGCAGGACGGCACCGGAGTACAGGACCGCGTGGGCAACGAGGATGCCGTCAACCGACTTCGGCAGCTTGAGCGAGACCCGGTCGCCGGGACAAACCCCGGCGGCACGGATCGCCGCGGCAAACCCGCCGATGCGATCCAGGGCCGCGCCGGTTGTCAGCACGCGACCGTCCGGCACTATGAAAAGGGCGCTGTCTGCCGGGCGCGCACCATACAGTGCGTCGATCACATTCTTTCCGGCCACGGTCATTGCCCCTCAAACCGCGGCGGACGTTTCTCGGAGAATGCGGCGCGCCCCTCGGCATAATCGGCGCTGTGATCCGCCTTCGCCGTCTCCGCGAGGGCGGCGACGGACGGTTCGTAGCCCTGCGCCATCTCGCGCAGCACGAACTTTGCTGCGCTGAGGGTCAGCGGGGCGTTCGCGGCTATCCGCGATGCCAGAGCCAAAGCGTCATCGCGTGCCTTGCCGTCTTCAGCCAGAACCGCGACCGCGCCAAGTTCGCAGGCGCGGGGCGCAGGCAGTCGAGCTGCGGTGAAAAGGATCTGCCGGGTCGCGTTGTCTCCGAAAACCCGGCGGAACCGCGAGATCCCGCGCGGATCGTACCCAAGCCCGAGCCTGGCGGCCGGAACCGCGAAGTAGGCCGACGCTTCGGCGACACGCAGGTCGCACGCGCAAGCCAGCGATGCCCCCGCGCCGATACAATGTCCGGAGATCGCCGCAATGACCGGCATCGAAAGCGCCTCGACATGCCGCGCGGTTGCCTCGACCAGGTCGTCATAGTCCTGGGCGTTGCCGGCGCCGCGCCCGGCCTCGAAGCCGGTGATGTCGGCACCGGCCGAAAAGCAGTCGCCCTCGCCCCGGATGACCACGCACCGCATGCCGCGCAGCGCGTCCCCCGTCGCGATCTCCGAGATCCGGCGCCACATGTCGGCCGAGATCGCGTTGCGCCGCTCAGGCTGACGCAAGACAATCTCTGCGACATGTCCATCGCACAGGAGATCGACGGCGCCAGTCATGCCTTCACGATCCCCCGGTGAGACATCCACGACCCTTGCGACACGGCCGCGAAAAGCGCCTCCAGCTCGGCGTTGACCGCCGCCGGTTCCTCGGTGGTGATCGTGTGACCGGCGCGCGGGATCATCGCCAGCGCGGCGGTCGGTACCGTCCGCTTCAACAGGATGCTTCCGTCGATGCAGGGATGGTCCTCGTCGCCGAGAAGCACCAGGAGCGGCGGCACAAAGCTCTTCAGATCTTCTTCCAGATCAACCAGCGTCGGCCGCAACTTCTGGAGCCGCAACATGGTGTGAATGGAGCCTTCCGGCGAATGCTCCGCCAGCATCGCCTCAAACTCCGCGAAGCCACGCGGATCTTTCGCTTCGAATGTCTTGCGCATCGGGAACCGCGCATAGGCCGCGGCGGCCTCGGCGATCGGATTGCTGCGAAACAGCTCGGCGATATCCTCGCAGGATTTCGCCGCGGCCTCCCGCTCACCCGGAGAAGACCCCCAGCCGCAGCCGAGCGCCGAAACGGAGAGACAGCGCTCCGGAAAACGCAAGCCGACATGAAGCGCCGTGTATGCGCCCATCGAATGCCCGACGATATGAGCCTTGTCGACGCCAAGCGCATCGAGGATCGCAATCGCGTCAGACAGGGCAGCCTCCTGGCCGTACTGCTCCGGGTCGTTCGGCACGTCCGACGGGAGGTATCCGCGCGCCGCATAGGTGATGCAGCGGTGGGCGCGGGAAAAGTGCCGGACCTGCGGCTCCCACGATCGGTGATCACCGGCGAACTCATGCAGAAAGAGAATGGGCTCTCCCGCTCCGGTCTCTTCAACATACAAGCGGCATCCGTCCGGAGCACTGATCATGGTCATGCTGCAACCCCTGTTTTCTTCGGTTCCACCATGGCGAAATTATTGCTTGTATGCAAGCAATAATTTCACAGTTTTCCAGCCAACAGCATCACGGCCAGCACCGCACCGACACCAGCCCCGAACCAGGCGAACCGATCCAGGATCGCAAGCGTCGGTCCGCCGCGTTCCGGATGAGATCGCAGTGCCGCCGCAGGCGGAACCGACTGCGCAGCCTTGTCACCGGCCCCGCCATCAAGTTCCCTAGCGAGGCTGTTGAAAAAATTTTCAATATTGGAATCAATGACTCGTCGCATCATACGGGCACCGAGACTTGCGATCTTTCCGCCGGTCTCGATGTCGATATCGTAGGCAACCTCTGTCTCGCCACCCGTTTCATTCAACGAGACAAGTGCTGCTCCCTTGGCGAAGCCGGCAGCACCACCACTGCCCGAACCGACGATCCTGCAGCTTTCCGGCTCTTGCTTATCTTCAAGTGAAATATTGCCGCGAAAGCGAGCAGAGACCGGCCCCACTTTCAGGGCAACCTCGGCGGTGAACCGGTCCGGCTCGGTCTCGACAAGAGAGGTGCATCCCGGAATGCATCGGGCGAGGATCTCCGGGTCGATCAGGGCGTCCCAGACAGCCTGCCGCGTTGACCGGACTCGTTGCGTGCCAGTGATTTCCATGAGACGTCCTTGAAGTCAGTTCTGAGTAAGGCTGGGCGAGGCCGCGGCAACGGCGCGGCGCTCGACAAACAACAACGTGCCGGCAAGGATCGCGCCGATGGCGTTCAGCGTCAGGCTCAACCCGACATCGCCGATGTGCGCGAACAGCAAAACCCCGGACAGGCCGGATACGAGGCGACAAACGACGCTCATCGGCCGGACGAGGAAGCCGACCGACGCCGCCGTGATCATCACGATGCCCGCCATCCCGGTCGCGACCGCCAGCACGATTTCCCAGGCGCTGCCCTGCATGAGCAGGGCCGGCGAGAACACGAACAGGAACGGCACGACAAACGCCACCCATCCGAGCGCACAGGCCGCGACCGCGGTCCGCATCGGCCCCTCGCCCGACAGCGACGCCGCCGCATAGGCAGCCAGCGCGATCGGTGGCGAGATCATCGACAGCATGCCGAAGTAGAACACGAAGAAATGCGCGGAAAGCTCGTCGACCCCCGATCTGACAAGCGCAGGGACGACAAGAGCGGCCAGCAGGACGTAGACACCAGTCGACGGCATCCCCATCCCGAGGATGATGCAGAGGAACGCCGCGATCAGCAGGAGAACCAGGATGCTCGTCGCGCCCACCTGCACCAGCTGGATGGTCAAGGCGAAGCCGATGCCCGAGATGTTCAAGGCACCGATCACGACGCCGGCGGCCGCGCAGATGACAACGATGTCCTTCCCCGCAAGCCCCGCGGCCACGACAGCCTGCCAGATCCGGCCCAGTTGCATGCGCTTGCCATCGTAGCCGATCAGCACCCCGATCAGGACGACAACCCCGCCCGCATAGGCGACCGCACGCTCGGGACGCTCGTTCAGGATGAAAATCGCTCCCAGCAGCACGGCAAACGGAACAAAGAAGAACCACCCCTTGCGCAGCACCGTGGACTTCTTGAGCAGCATCGACGCGTCGAGCCCGAGGATCCGCTCACGCGCCGCCGTCAGGTCGACCCCGACGAAAATGGCGAAATAGTAGAAGAACGCCGGGATAACGGCCGCCAGCATGATGGTGCCGTAGGGCACTTGCAGGAACTCGGCCATGAGGAAGGCCGCAGCGCCCATGATGGGAGGTGCCAACTGGCCGCCCGTCGATGCCGCGGCCTCGACCGCACCGGCTTTCAATCGCGGGAATCCGGAGCGGATCATCGTCTGGATAGTGACGACCCCCGTCGCCATGACGTTGGCGACGGCGGAGCCCGAGATCGACCCGAACAGCATCGAACCGACGACCGAGACCTTCGCCGCGCCGCCGCGATACCGCCCCATCAGTGCGGTCGCGATATCGGTGAAAAAATAGGTGCCGCCCGCCCAGGTCAGCCAGTTTCCAAACAGTATGAAAAGCGTCACGACCGTGACGGCAATCATCAATGGCGTGCCAAGCAGGGCATTGGGATCCATCGCGAAGTAGATGGCGAGGCGTTCCGGACCGACGCGCTGCGCGGCAATGTCGGAAGGCAACAAGTGCCCGAAAAACGCGTACAGCGTGAACAGGGCGACCACGCCCGTCAGCCCGAGCCCCGCCGACCTGCGGCAGGCTTCGAGCAACAACACCAGCAGGACCACGCACAGCACCACGAGGTACAGCGGACGATACGCCATGATGAAGGTGATCGTCTGGTAGTTGAAGGCGAGGTATCCGACCGTCCCCAGGCTCAGCAGGGCGGCGGCCCAATCGTACCAGGGGACCTTCCCGCCCGCGGCGGCCTTGGTGGCGCGCGTGGTCATGAAGACCAGCGCCATACTGGCGGCGAGCACCGCCGCCAGTATCTGTTCCTTGTAGAGCACGAAACCGAACTGTCGTGGCAGATCGATTGCCTGCGCTAGCGCGATAATTGGGACAAACGCCGCCACAATCGAGGTGGCCCAGCCTGGCGGATCGACCTTTTCGGTTTCGGGCTCTTCGCTCATCGCAATCAGTCCCAGAGGCCGTTTGCTTCATAGAACGCCTGGGCGCCCTTGTGATACGGCACTTCGTATTGCGGCTTTGCCATCAGCTCGCGCGAGAACCCGGCATAGCCCGAAAACCCTTCTTCAAGAGCCGCCTTGTTGTCGGCGAGGATTGCGAGGATCTTCTCGACCGTTTCGTCCGGCACATCGGCGCCAACAGCCAGCATCATGTCGTAGGCCATGACGGGCGTCGGCTCGTCGATGCCCACGAAAGTTCCCGGCTCAAGCGTGTGAATGAATGCACCGGTGAGATGCTCGCTCATGGCCTTTTCAGCTTCGGGCGTGTCCACCAGCGGGATGAACTTGAGGCCGCCGACTGCCGTGTCGGATTGAATGACGCGGCCGCCACCGACACCGAAATAGCCAACGTCGATGCGACCCGTGTCAAAATCATCCAGCCCCGCGCCAATCGTCGGAACCGGCACGGATTCCACGTCATCGGTGGTCAGGCCCGCCGTGGACAGCAAGGCCCGGATGATCGGGTTGATGTATGGCTGCTGGTTGAACCCGCCGGGGAGCTTGAGGCCCTTCACATCAGCCACCGAGTTGATGTCGGAATCGTTCCGCGCAATCAGACCGACCATGAACGGATACAGGACGGAGGCGAGCCGGATGTCCTTGTTGGCCTGCGGGAACGGGCGCTCGCCCTTGTATCCCGCCGTCAGCACCGACAGGTTGACGATGCCGATGTCGATCTCACCGGTGCCGAACAGCGGCGTATAGGCGGTGGTGCCGCCCATCGGCTGAAGCCGGACGGGGATGCCATTCGCTTCCAGAAGCTGGGCCAGCGGTGCGCCCATCGAATAGATGGTCGTGCCCTGCCCGGTGACCGCCAATGTCAGCGGCTCCTGTGCCTGAACGCTCGTGGCCGTGGCCACCAGCGACAGCGATACGGCCGCCGCCTGCGTCAGTTTCGTGAGGTAGGTCTTCATAAGTCGGACTCCCGATTGCATGAACAGTGTTCCCCTGGATCCCTCTGTTTTTTTTGGCGGCCTCAGGGGATGGCATAGTGCCGCCTTGGGTTTTCTTCCGTGATCTTGTGGATCAAAGCCTCGTCGAAGCCGGCAGCGCGCAACGTCGCCAGCGGATCAGGATCGCCTGGCGGAAATGGCATGTCGCTGCCCAGCAAGAGCCGGTCCTCGCCCACCAGCCCGAGCAGGAAATGCAGGGACGCGGGAGCGTGAAGGATGGTGTCATAGAGCATCCGGGGCAGGTATTCGCTCGGCTTGAGCGCCGCGACATCGCCCGTCTTGCTGCGGTCCATTGCCTCGTGGACGCGGTCAAAGCGGCCAATGAGATAGGGAAGGTTGCCGCCGCCGTGCGACAGCAGAACACTCAGCTTCGGATGACGGTCCAAAACACCGTTCAGCATCATCGAGGCAACGCCAAGCGTCGTATCCAGCGTGTAGGCCGAGGTCTGGTTCAACCCGTATTTCCCGGTGCGCGGCTGCGGCTCGGGCAAGGCCGGATGAATGAACACCGGCATGGACAGCTCCTCGCAGGCCGACCAGAGCTCGTCCAACGGCAGATCGCCGAGGTTCGCGCCTTCGACATTTCCAGGCACGATGAGCCCGACCGCGCCCTCGCGCGCCGCGCGGTGCATCTCCTCGGCAGCCAACGTTCCATCACACAGCGGCGCGGAGGCCATCCATGAAAACTTGTCGGGATGATCGGCAGACAGTTCCGCCAGCGTATCGTTCAGCACGCGATGCCATGCGTCATTCTTGCCGACGTCCATGCCGTAGCCGAAAATGTCCGTCCAGGTGGACAGCACCTGCCGGTCAACACCCTGCCGGTCCATTTCCGACAGACGCAGATCCAGGTCAAGCAGGCCGGCAAAGAACGGACGCACCTTGAGCCCATAGTCGAAATGACAGGCACATGTCGGCGGGGTATCGACGACGTCGATGCCGAAGTCCTGACCTTTGGCGCGAAGCGCTTCCAGCAATCCTGCGGGGCAAAAATGCGCGTGAACGTCAACTGTCATGTCAGGTTTCTTTCCCCTTGGCGGCGCTCAACAGCGCGATGATGCGTTCCGGGTGGAACGGTGTCTGGCACGGGCCCTCGCATCCCGGACCGATAGCCCGCGCGATGGCGTTGCCGACAGCCGCGGCGACGGCAACGATCCCGCCCTCCCCGGCTCCCTTGAAGCCGTAAGGATTGTGCGGCGACGGATAGTCGCCGGTCGCAACCGCGCGGATGTTCGGCACTTCTGTGCTGGTTGGCAGCAGGTAGTCCGCGAAGCTGGCCGTCAGAAGCTGACCCTGGTCGTCGTAGACCAGCTCGCCGAACAGCGCGTCGCCCAAGCCCTGGACGACGCCGCCCACGGTCTGCCCTTCAACAAGCGCGGGGTTCAGGACGCGGCCGACATCCTCGACCACCCAGTAGTCGAGAACCTCAACGTCACCGGTGCCCGGATCGACCGCCACCCGCGCCGCGTGGGCGCCGAAGGAAAACCCGAGCGGCGCCTGCTCGTAGCGGCTCTCGACATCGAGCCCGCCGGCGTCCGACAGCATGGCGGCCAGTTCGGCGAGGCGAATTCCGCGATCCGGCTGATCGCGATCGGAGAAAACTCCGTTGTCGTAGTCGAGCCCTTCGGGAGCGGTGTTCAGCCGCCGCGCTGCCTCTGCACGCGCAATGTCTAACAGCGTCCGGGCAGCCTTTCCGACAGCCGAGCCGGCCATGACGGTGCTGCGGTTGTGAAAGCTGCCAACCCCGTCCGACAACAGCGTCGTCGAAGACAGCGCCACGGTGATCCGCTCGGGCGGTACCGACAGGGCCGCGGCACAGATCTGGCACATCGCGGTCTCGACACCCTGCCCCATCGAGCTGGAGCCTGTGCTGACCGTGATCTCACCCGATGGGGCGACGCGGATCCGGGCATTCTCGTAAAGCCCGCCGCCGCTGCTCTCGTTGAAACACGCCAGCCCGATCGCAACGCGGCGCCCGTCGGGGAGCCTCTCGCAGGACGGTTCGGCCGCACCCGGCTGCCAGCCACATTCGTCCAGAAGCAGTTTGAACGTCGCCGGATAGTCCCCGCTGTCGAACACGACCTTCTGTGCGTTGGGCAACAAATCTCCCGTGTCGAACGGCATCTCCGCTTCGCCGATCAGGTTCTTCAGGCGCAACGTCGCGGGGTCCATAGCGAGTTCGTCGGCAAGCATGTCGAGCATTCGCTCACGGAAGAAATTCGCCTCGATCCGCCCCGGGCCACGATAGGTGCCGACCGGCGTCTTGTTGGTCATCAGCGCCAGCACCTCGCAGGCGAAGGCCGGGACCCGGTAAGGCCCGGGCAGAAACTGCGCGGCCTTCGCGGGAACGACATTGCCGTTGGTCCTCACATAGGCGCCCATATCGGCACGCACCCGTCCCCGCATTCCCAGGATGGTGCCATCACGCAGCGCCGCGACTTCCAGATCGCAGTCCACGTCGCGGCTGTGGTTGGTTGCCGTGAAATGCTCGCGGCGGTCTTCGATCCACTTGACGGGGCGGCCGGTGCGGCGGCTTGCCTCCGCAGCCAGGTAATATTCCGGATACAGCTCACCCCGGACGCCGAAGCCACCGCCGACGTCGGTCGCGATCAGATCGACATTGTCGGTGTCGAGATCGAATGCCCTGGCCAGATGAATGCGATTGAAAAACGTGACCTTCGACGCGCCGTGTATCGTCAGCCGCCCCGCCGCGCGATCGAAATCGGCGATCATACCGCGGGTTTCCAGCGGCGACGCCGTCTGGCGATGCGACTGGAAGCTCTTCTTCAGCGTCACCTCGGCGCGCGCGAAAGCGTCCTCGATATCGCCCCGGCCGATAAGGTAGTGCGCCGATACATTCGACTTGGCCTCGGCGACAAGCAAGGCATCGCCGGCGGCACTCTCCGCCTGATCCCGCGTCACGACGGGTTCAAGGGCGTCGATTTCCAGCTCCAGGTATTCCAGCGCGTCCTCGGCGGTCCGCCGATCGCGCGCGATGACAACAGCCACCGGCTCGCCGACGTAGCGCACCTTCTCGGATGCCAACGGGCGCTGCAGAAACGGCTCCGAACTTTTGAGCGGAATCAGACGCATCGGGATGACCGGCAACTCTCCGGGCCAGTCCGCGGCAGTGAACACGTCGATCACCCCGGGCACCAGCCGCGCGGCCGAACAATCGATCGACACGATCCGCCCATGCGCATCGCTGCTGCGCAGGATCGCCATGTGCACCATGCCGGGCATCACGATGTCGTCGACGAAACAGCCCGCGCCGTCGAGCAGTCGATCGTCCTCGATGCGGGGCATCGACCGGCCAATCAGGGTCTTGTCAGTGCCCGTCATCACGCCACCCCACGCAGACGCCTGGCCGCTTCCATGATGGCGGCGATGATGGGTTGATAGCCGGTGCAGCGGCACAGGTTGCCCGACAGGACATCGCGCACCTCTTCCTCGCTCGGCGCGTCGCTGCCCGACAGGAGATCGACCGCCAGGACAAGGATTCCCGGGGTGCAGAACCCGCACTGAAGCGCCCGGAATTCGCGAAACGTCTGCTTGAGAACCGCGACAATGCGGTCATCGCCAAGCCCTTCCAGCGTCCGGACATCGGCATTCTCCGCCTGCACGGCCAGCGTCAGACAGGCGCGTACCGCCCTGCCGTCCATCAGGACGTTGCAGGCGCCGCAAACTCCGTGCTCGCATCCCAGATGCAGGGCCGTGAGGCGAAGCTCCTGACGCAGCACGTCGGCAAGCGATGTCGATGGCTCGACCGATACGGCACAGCTCACGCCGTTCACATTCAATCGAAGGTTCTGCGGTTCACTCATGCCGCCTCCGTGGCGGAACGGACCGCACGCTGAAGAAGTTCGCCCGCGAGCATGCAGCGATAATCCGCCGATGCCTGAAGGTCGTTGTCCGGTTCAAGACTGCCGCGCATGACGTCGGCGGCAGATGCCAAGGCTTCCGGATCACCTGGCACGCGCCCGATCAGGACATCCTCAACCTGGGACAGCCGGACCGGCCGGTCCGAAACCCCGAAGGCAACCACGCGGCACGCCTCGCAGAGGCCGTCGCGAACGTCGGCCCAGAAGGCGACCCCCACGATGGCAAAGTCACCGCGGCGCCGGCTGTATTCCTGGAAGGCGAAACGCCTGTCTGCGGGCCAGAGCGGGAAATCGATACGGGTCAGGATTTCCCCCGGCTGGAGCGCCGTTTCGAACACCCCCTGGAAGAAAGCTGCGGCCGGCACCTGGCGGACCGCGCGCGGACCGTGCAACGTCAGCGTTGCGTCGAGCGCCAGCGCCAGCGCCGGGAATTCCGCGGCCGGATCGGCATGCGACAGGCTGCCACCGATGGTACCGCGGTTGCGGATCGGCACGTGCGCGATGTAGGGAACCGCCGCTGCAAGCAGCGGCTGATGCTCGGCAACCACCGGTGACAGTTCGATGTCACGCGTCCGCGTCATTGCGCCGATGCGCAGACCGGTCTCCTGCCTGGATATGCCGGCGAGATCACCGATGCCGTTTAAGTCGACGAGCAAGGACGGGCTCGCCAACCTGAAGTTCAGCATCGGCATGAGGCTCTGCCCACCCGCGATCACGCGCGCATCGCGCTGCGGATCAGCGAGGATCATGACGGCTTCCTCGATTGTATCGACAGAGACGTGGCTGAAACGCACCGGCTTCATGCCACACCTGCCCCGACCATCGAGGGTCTGCTGAAAACGCGGAGACGCACGCACTCAGGATGCGGGTGAAAGCGGCTCAACCTGGCGGAATACGACTGTTGCATACCGAGAGCATTGACTCGATTTCACTCGTACGCAAGTGTTTTTTATGCAGCAATCTCCAAAGCCTGGAAACCCGCAGGCCGCGCGCCTGCACATCAGGCGCACACGCCCAATTTACAGGCAATCGATCACTTGGACGTGTCGGCGGTCAACTTCTTGAGGAGATGCAAGAGCATGGCGCGCTCGGCCTCATCCAGCACGGCGAGCGTCGCCTCGTTTGCCGCGACGGCCAGAGGAATCGCCCGCTCCACCAGGGCCCGGCCCTGATCGGTCAGGGTGATCTTCGTTCGCCGCCGGTCAACCGTGTCCGGAACGCTGGAAACAAGGCCGTTTGCCTTTAGCCTGCTGACCACGCCCACAATACTGGCGCTGTCGAGCGCGATGCTTCGTCCAAGCTGGTTCTGGGAACAGCTTCCATCCAGATAGAGCCTGGCGAGCGCCGCATATTGCGCCTGCGTGAGACCCCCCTCCATCGTTTCGAAGAAGATCTCGGTGTGGCGCTGCATCGCGAGCCGCAGCCGGAAGCCGATTTGGGAGTCCAGATCGTAGGACTTGAGATTGTTCATTTCAATGACGTTCATATATAATTGATATTGCTTGTATGCAGGCAATACAAGGTCAAAGTGACCCGATTTTGGGCAATCCGTGCCGCGCGCAATTTGCGATGCTGCGCGACCGTGCCGGAACATCTCCGGCACGCCACACAATAAAATCAGACAATTCGATTCCCGGCTCCCGGAGTCTGGTTAAACCGGGGAGAATTTCAAGCAGGCGGCGACACGCCGCCGCAGCGGATCC